>NZ_LNDC01000124.1 GCF_001870905.1 Geitlerinema sp. PCC 9228 | reverse complement strand
CGGAGTCTGCTACGAGACCAAGGCTGGACTAACCGAACGCAATCGACACGAATGTCAATTTTTGTCCAGTGATTGGGTTAGTCTGCCAATCCTACAATACCGGGTGGCTTGATGTTGGAATGGTAGAAAAAAGCGCGATCGCCCAACTGCATTTGCCGCAAAAAATTGCGCGCCTGGTAGTTTCGCACCCCATCCCAAATTGCACGACTTTCTTGTTGCAAATCGGTAATGCTATAGGTTTGCGGTTCGGATTTGAGCAGCCAATAATTCATAACCAAAATCATTGCTTGCCAAGGCATACAGGAGGTCTGGAACCAACCCCCCATATCCCCAGCAAGCGAATCAAAATGGTGCCTGGCGTTGGATGGATTAGTAAGTTTCTACGTGCCAGCGACCTTCTTTCTTCATTTGCTTCTGATAATCCGCCCAGTCAATGCCTTGTTGGGCAGTTACTTCCGACATGCCTTTGTCAATGCCATCTTCCATACCTTTCAAACCGCAGATGTAGGTGTGGGTATTGGGTTGTTGAATCAACTCCCACAACTCCTGCGCGTGTTCGGCAATGCGGTGTTGGATATACATCTTGCCACCTTCTTTGTTCTTCTGTTCGCGGCTGATGGCATAGGTCAAGCGGAAGTTGTCGGGATACTGCTGCTGCATTTCTTCCAGTTCTTCCTTGTACAGGATATTTTGTGTATAGGGAATACCGAAGAAGAGCCAAGCAAATCCGTTAAACTTGTAGTCTTCGTGGTGTTCTTTAAACATCCGCTCCAGATAAGCACGGAACGGAGCAATGCCAGTACCGGTCGCCATCATGATAATGTTGGCATTTTCATCATCGGGCAGCAGCATGTTTTTGCCCACCGGACCGGTAATTTTCACATCGGCACCGGTTTCCAGGTTGCACAAGTAGGAAGAGCAAACCCCGTAAACCGTTTCTCCCGTTTCTGGATGCTGGTACTCTAGCTGGCGCACGCACAAAGATACGGTATTGTCGTCTTTGGTGTCGCCGTGACGGGTAGAAGCAATGGAATACAAACGAAGTTTGTGGGGTTTTCCTTTATCGTCGGTACCGGGAGGAATGATGCCAATACTTTGTCCTTCCAAATACCTCAGGTCGCTGTTAGCAATGTCAAAGACCAGATGGCGTACCGTACCCGAACCACCTTCTTTTACCAATTCTTCATTGCGAATGCATTTGCCGATGAGAGGTTGTTTTGGTTTGTAGATATTCGTGGGAATATCGTTTTTCTTGTCAGACTTTTTGGCCTGGGTCATGGATTTGCCCTTGGTATCTGCTTGAGCAGGCTGAGATTTGGCTGCAGCTTGGGAGTTTCCGTTCCCCTGAACGCCGTTGCCCACAGGTTTAATGCTAACAATTTTGCCTCCCATGCGTGTAATGCGGCGCATCTCTTCGTTCATGCGGTGGTAGGGCACCGTAATGAATGTGCTGCCGCTACGACGAATGGGATAGTTGGTTTTATCGGTTTCTGGATTTTGACGCAGCCCTACGACTTCATATACAAAACAGCGACTACCGTATTCTGTGTTCCCAGTAACATTTACTGGACTTTTCATGTACATCGGCGCTTGAAAACCTCCTAATTATGAATGCTTTTCGCTATTGCAGACAGAAACAATCGCTCGAATCAAATCGCGAGCGTTTTTTATGGCATTGGATCTGGTTGGTCAGTCACGGCGAGAACGTCAAAAGCATCTAGACTTTTGTCAAGAAATTGCCATCTTCTAGTTGGATGTTCCCATGGTTTACTAGAAGCTACCAGTGGCTAGCTGCAGCAAAGATTCCTAGAAAGTGGCTGGGAAAGCTTTACTGCCAGCTCCCGAGTCCTCGCTGTGTTGCCTCCCACATCCACCAACAACGAAACCACTTTCGTTATTTTAACCGGATGGTGGTGCAACTCGCTGGTCTGTTTGCTAGTTTTCGCCAACCAACCGAGCAAGCAGCAAGCAATTCCCGCTCGCTTCTCTTTACTTACCGTAACATTGTCTCGGAAATGCCTCGTGGTTGGTGGGAGATTTGTGGGGAAATGGGAGGCGGGGAAGAATTGAAAGGGTAACAAAAATTTATGTTTCCATCTCCTTTAGCTCGCTATACCCGGTGGCTGCAGCACCAGCGATCCCCACACCTTGTGAAAACTCCCGGCTTCTGGTAGAATTTTCGAGCACAAGGTAGTATAAATTACTTAATAAGTAGCCGTCGCTTGCTACCAACCGCAGCGATCGCTAAGATATCTCCTTGAAATTGGTTTTTGCAGTACGTCCACCAGGACGAAACTACGCTGGCTCGGGGTCATAATTTCCCCAGAATGGGATTTCCCCATTTTTAAACTCCCCGAGAAAGCAAAATTGTCCCAACTCCTCCATTGCCGTTGGAAGAGTGTTAATTTTTTGCTTGCTAGCTGGTGCCATATTTCGCGTAGGGGAAACAATATCGCCCTTCCCTACCGATAGCATAAATCCAGTTCGAGCCAGCAACCCGATCTGGGCAAAAACCGATCTAGCTGGCTCCAAATTTTGTAAGTAAACCATACTTTGTTTTGTTGTAAGAGGTCTCTCTATGATAAATAAGCCGGATCGCGTGGTCTTAATTGGCGTAGCTGGAGATTCTGGATGCGGCAAATCAACCTTCCTGAAAAGGTTGGCCGACCTGTTCGGTAAAGAATTCATGACGGTCATCTGCTTGGATGACTACCACAGCCTGGACCGCAAGCAGCGCAAGGAAGCCAAGGTCACTGCGCTAAACCCCAAAGCCAACAACTTTGACTTGATGTACGAACAAGTCAAAGCGCTCAAAAACGGTCAGGCGATTGACAAACCCATCTACAACCACGAAACCGGCTGCATCGACCCACCGGAAAGAATAGAACCCAACCACGTGGTTGTCATCGAAGGATTGCACCCCATGTACGACGAGCGGGTGCGCTCCTTGCTAGACTTCAGCGTTTACCTGGATATCAGCGATGAAGTGAAAATCGCTTGGAAATTACAACGGGATATGGCAGAAAGGGGCCACACTTACGATGACGTGTTGGCTTCCATTGAAGCTCGTCGTCCCGATTTTGAGGCATACATCGAACCGCAAAAACAACACGCCGATGTCACCATTGAGGTATTACCTACCAACTTAATTCCCGACGATAAGGAACGTAAGATTTTGCGGGTACGCATGATCCAACGGTATGGCAAAGAAAACTTGGATCCGGTGTACCTATTCGACGAAGGCTCCACCATTCACTGGATTCCCTGCGGTCGCAAGCTGACCTGTTCCTATCCCGGCATCCGCATGTACTACGGTCCGGATAGCTATTACGGTCACGAAGTTTCCGTTCTCGAAGTGGATGGTCAGTTTGAAAAACTGGAAGAGCTCATTTACATTGAAGGTCACCTGAGCAACACTTCCACCAAGTACTACGGCGAATTGACCCACTTGTTGCTACAACACAAGGAATATCCCGGCTCCAACAACGGTACCGGTCTGTTCCAGCTTTTGGTGGGACTGCAAATGCGTGCCATGTACGAATCCCTGACTTCTAAAGAAGCCAAGGTAGCAGCTACTTCCCAAGCCTAACCACAAGTTGCAGTTGCCCTGCAATTAACTTCAAAATTCTAGAAAAAAAATACAAGCGAGGGATGGCGGCATCTCTCGCTTTTGTTTTGCTGGGGAACGATTATTGGGCAAGTTGTAGTTTTTGCTGGATGGTTTGCGGCAACTCGTCTAGGGAAACGTCTGTTTGTTCGCCGGAGGTTAAATCTTTCAAGCCGCATTGGCGGTTGGCTGCTTCCTCGGAACCAATAATAACGCAGAAAGGAATCTGCAATTTGTTGGCTTGTTGAAATTGTTTTTTAACCGCTCGTTGCTCGAAGTTGGTGATAACTTTGAGACCGGCTTGACGCAACTTTTGCGATACTTCTAGATACAAGGGCATCAAGTCTTCCTGCATGTTCAATACCATGACTTGCGCTGGTGTGGGAGATAGGGGATGTAAAATATCGGCGCGAATTAAACGGTTGATGAGACGGGTTAAGCCAATGGAAATGCCCACCCCAGGCATTTGTTCTCCCACAAACATGCCGACCAAATCGTCGTAACGACCACCAGAGCAAATGCTGCCTAAATTTTCATGGCCGATGAGGGTGGTTTCGTAAACCGTACCTGTATAATAATCCAATCCCCGCGCGATCGCTAGGTCAAGGCAAAAACGTTCTTCCGAAACGCCCAAACTACGTACCCCTTTAACCACAGTTTGCAGTTCTTCAATGCCGCTGTTTAAAACTTCTGTATTTTCCAACTGCGACTGCATTTTTTGCAGAGACTGCAAAACTTCATCAGGAGAACCATCAATTTCGGTGAAATCAATAATTTTCTGAATTTGTGCTTCAGATAAATCTAAATCTGCTAGAGATTTTTTAACTTGTTCGCGACCAATTTTCTCTGCTGCATCGATAATTCGTACGCATGCCGTAATTTTGTCTTCAGCTACACCAATGGCAGCAAAAAATCCGGTTAGAACTTTGCGATTGTTAATGCGAATTTTAAACTCGCCGATATCAATGGCACTAAAAATTTCGGCAATAATTGCTGGCACTTGCGCGTCGTATAGCAGGCTGAGTTTCCCTCGACCTACTACGTCAATATCGCACTGGCGAAATTGGCGATAGCGACCATCTTTGGCGCGTTCCCCGCGAAAGACGGTATCCATTTGATACCGTGCAAACGGAAAGCTCAATTCGTTCAAATGGCGGGCAATATAAGCAGCGAGGGGAACGGTTTGGTCGAATTTCAATCCCCTGGCTTCGGAGGAACTGTCGCTGTCGTCGCCTGCTTGTTCTTTTTCTGCTTGCCGCGCTGGTGGTAGCACTGGATGCAAGCTATAAATAATGTTATCCCCCTGGTTTCCTTTGGCTTGCAATACATCCAAACGTTCTACCGCTGGTGTTTCAATGGGGGTAAATCCATAGCGTTCAAAAACTTGGCGAATGGTATCGGTTAAGTACAGTTCCAGGCGTTTTTCCTGTGGGAGAAACTCTGGAAAGCCACTCGGACAAGAGATATTAATTTTGTCGTTTTTACCCATAATTTTTTCAATAGAAATCGAACGAACAATGACAGTTATTGGCTAAAAAAAAAGAAGATAGCGGGATGGGCACTCAATTCATCAAGAAATACTAAAGATACGGTGGCAATGGAACCAAATCCTTCTGGGTAGCCAGGGAATTTTGATAAGCCGGGAGGAACTGAAGATGCTTGTTATCAACCCAGCGAAAATACCCATTCCAATTGGGAGAAGCTGGCTGGTGAAAAACGAATACCAAATCTGGTTAACCGTCCCCTTTGACAATGGGGACTACAGAGGGCTCTTCTTCGATTTTACCTATCGGGTCTCGACGGTGTGGATTCCACATGAAATCTATGCTAGCACAAGCGATCGCTTCCACCCAAATTTTCCCAAAACAGGTAGCATCTGGGTCGTGGGGAAGAGATTGCTGTTGCCACCCAGATGCTTCGAGCAAGGTCTAAGAAACCCTAAGGAACGTTTAAATAATGCAAGCTAAACAAACGTTCCGAATCGGTCCACACTTTGCTGGGAACAAAACCAGCTTTGCGGGCCAATTCTTGAAATTCTTCCGGACTGTATTTGTAGGAACTTTCCGTGTGAATAGTTTCTCCTTTATCAAAAGAAAACTCGCGATCGCCGATTTGCACTTTTTGGTTTTCCAAACTTTTCAGATGCATTTCAATTCTACCGAATTCAGGATTGTAAAATGCATAGTGTTTGAAAGCATTTAGATCGAAATTTCCCTGTAGTTCTCGGTTAATTCGCGTCAATAAATTTAAATTAAAAGCTGCCGTTACGCCTTCAGCGTCATTGTAGGCAGCTTCTAGGCGTTTGGAGTCTTTTTTTAAATCGGCTCCCACTAACATGGCATCTCCTGATGTTAGTTTTTGACAAGCCTTTTGCAGCAGATTGACCGCCGCTGTCGGTTCTAAATTGCCGATGGTACTACCGGGAAAGAAAATAAACCGTTTCCTCGCTGCTGTAGCTGGCAAAGAAAAATCTTGCGTATAATCGGCACAAACAGCTACAATATTTAAGTCTGGATAGCTTTGAGCCAATTCCGCCGTTGCCTGCATCATATGTTCTTTAGAAATATCGATGGGCATATACGCCGCTGGTTTGGCAAAAGCATCGAGCAGAATTCTTACCTTAGAACTGTTGCCGCTACCGTATTCAATTAAAAGGACATTTTCCCCAACCAACTGGGCAATTTCGCGGCTGTATTGCTGCAGCAGGCTGACCTCTGTTCGCGTGGGATAGTATTCTTCTACTTCGCAAATTCGATCGAACAGTTCCGAACCACGCTTGTCATAAAAAAATTTTGGGGCAATTCCTTTTTGCGGTTGCGACAAACCGCGAATTACCTCATCGTGGAAATTGGCTGGTTTGGGTTGAAAGTCGTAAAAGTTCAACTTCTCCATGTAAATTCGGGTAGAAGAAACCCCCGCTCCCTTTAACGGCGGCTCCTATCCTACCACGGCTGGAAAAAAGTTGTCTTGGATTTGGCGATCGCTTATTTTTTCTTACCGCCAAACAGACCGCCAAACAATCCCCCATCAGATTTGCCTTTCTTGCCTTTGGCTGGCTTTGATGATTTGCTAGAGCCTGATTTGCCAGTAGATTTCCCCTGCAAGCGGTCTAATTTTTTCTTCGCCTCTAGTGCTTTGCTTTGTTGGGGGTGAAGCTGTAAGGCTTTGTTGATATGAACTTTGGCGACAGTTAGTTGGTTTTGTTTTAAGTAAACGCTGCCTAGCAAAGCGTGGCTGTAGGCATGGTTGGGGTCTAGCTTAATGGCGTCTTGCAGTTCTTTCTTCGCCATATCCAAGCTATTGCTAGCGATGAGTTCTTCGGCTCTGGTACAGTAGCGATCGGCATAAGACCCAGGCTCAGAAGTAGAAGCGGTTTCTGCCGAAGAGTGACTGGATTGGCTACCAGTTGCTGAACTGGCAGCTTGGCTTTGTGTACCTTGGTAAGGATAGCTGGTGGTGGTCTGGGCTTGACGGATCAGATAAGCTAAATTTAACTCGCTCAGTTTGG
Organism: Geitlerinema sp. PCC 9228; assembly: GCF_001870905.1. NCBI lineage: Bacteria > Bacillati > Cyanobacteriota > Cyanophyceae > Geitlerinematales > Geitlerinemataceae > Geitlerinema > Geitlerinema sp. PCC 9228. The sequence continues at coordinate 12,004 of NZ_LNDC01000124.1, read as the reverse complement.
CGATGGTATCGACAGCTGCCTCCACGTCTTGATACTGTTCGCCAGCTAGTTCGTCAATGGCTTGCTTGTAGTCATTTTCCCACTGGGAAGCCGATAACAATTTTTGGGCAGGTTCCCACTGCCAGGTAATTTGTGGGGAATCTTGCTGGGTTCGTTCGGAAACGGTACGCAACAAAATCTTGTGTTCGGCGTAGTTGCTATCGCTAACCAGCGTATTGTACGCCGGGTTAACCAATTTGGAAAACAACTGCATGGCTCGTTGTTGCTTTTCTGGCGTCGTGGCTTTACAGCTATCCGGGTGTAGCAATCGCGCCAGTTTGATATATCGCTTGCGTACTTCTCCCATCGACGCATCCATGGGAATGCCCAAAATGGCGTGATGGTCGGTAACGTCGAAAGCAAATAATCCGCGTTCTATCTGAAAGGACAGAGTCACGATTTTCCCTTTATTTTAACTTTCCCATTGCTATCATTCCCAATGTAGCGCATCGGCAATCGCGATCGCTTGTCTCTAGCCGGGAATTTTTTGCCCTTGCCTACCATCCCCCCAGAAGCGAGTTCCAGTTTCGCAAGGAGGATGGCTAGGAGTTGCTACTAGCGATATCGCCAACAACGCCAGTATTTTTGTCTATCTTCCCACTATTTGTGCCTGGGATTTTCCGGACTATCCGGGGAAAATACCTCTTTACCCCTTAGAATGGTCAAATATTTCTTTGTTCGCGTTGCTTCTATTTCCCAAAATGCTCCTTTTTGCAGATTGGGTAAATGTCCGTATAGGTCTACATGTAAAGGTTGGATTTGTTGGCGAGATGTCCTTGTTTTGTGCGTTTCGTTTTTCTGAGCATCGACAGTTACTTTCACCAAATTTTCTTCTTCATTCCAGTACTCAATCAGACCTCGAATCGAGAAGCGATCCATTAAATTATCTGGACTACTAATATCTCCTGCTGGATAGTGGAGAAAACCTTTCAAGCCAAAAGATAGTTTACCCTTAGAATAGTTTTCTATCCAAATATTCCAAGCAGCAAGTGTATGGCAATCTTCCTGACTGGGTGACCAATTTGGGGAAACTATGACCGTAGGAAACTCATAGCCATCAGGGGTTACCAATACTCCCGAACGATTATTTTCTTCTTCAGGCTGCCAAGAAGCTATCAATACCCCTGTAGCTCGAAATTGTTCGATTTGGTCAGGTTTTTGAATCGGTGGGGCGATTTTTTCTTCCTTACGGGGTTCTGGAACTGGGGATGCAACCGCTTCTTCTTCCTCTTGTTCTATTTCCGCAAACTCTTGGCTTAACTCTACGGTTTCCCGAACTACATTGCTGATTTCGTCTTGTTCGCTAACTTGCTGGTTTATGTAGATGTCTAAATTATAGCTAAATTTTTTATATTTCTGTTCGGACTCAAAAACACTGCCTCGGAAAGCAGTTTTCAACTGATAGTAGGTTCGAGCGGTATAACCAATAGCGTAGAAAGAGATGAAATTCAGGGTAGCATTAATCGTTACCTGACCACCCAAAGAATCAAATGGCGTGTTTTCCAAAAAACTCAAATTTAGTTTTTGTTTGGCGTAAATTGTAGCAAAGATAGCCAGTTGTTCGTAAAGATCGAGTTCTCGAAAACCATAACAAACCCCGATTTGATAAATTAACTCTTGCAGGGCATAGTTGCTGGCATACCAGTCAACTTGTACTTCTTTGTCCCCTTCTAAAATATATTCTGAAACTTCGCCGGCAGTTTCATCGATAACCAGGGAAACAGCTTTATTTTGGATAAGGCGACTGGCAATTTGTCTGGGAGCTTCGTCGGGATGTTCTGTTTGTAAATCGAAAACTTCCTGTTGGGCTTTCTGTTGGTCGATTCCTCGAATTACCTGAATTAAATATATCAGCCAGTCTGCTGGAAGCAGTTCAAGGGTAGCGACAATTGTTTGCTCAACAACCCATCGACCTAATTGTGTAAAAATCCCTCGTACATCTATGCCCTCTCGCTGAAGATTTTGGGCGATTTGAATGGCTCTTTCCTTAAATTCTTCTGCTCTTTGGGTTAATTGTTTTAATGCTTCAATATCCTGTTTCGATTTTTCGTGAATTGCCTGTAAAACTCTAGATACGAACTTCTTTAATGTGTGGATTGCTTGCGTAGCTTCTCCTTGAATGATTGCGCTCTCAGGAACCCAAGTTCCCCAATAAGCGGCTTTGGATTGTGTCGTTATAAAGTCGAACAACTCTTTTAAGTCAGGATACTTCCAAGGTGGGCTCGCAAAGCCATAATAAGTGTCATCATAAGTATGAAGATTCAGCACGACCTTGGGTTGAAAGCAAAAGTGAAACTCGGAATCATCATCCGAAAAGTAGGCAGCTTCTAATTCATAACCATCATATGCGATCGCTAAAACGATTCCTTGCTTGGTTTCACCATCGATTTGACAGCTAGTAGCCGCAAATAATAATTTACTTAAGCTCATAATAACCACCTATTTATGGGATTTACGCAAGTCAAACTACCTTTCTAGGCTCAAATCGTGGATCGAGATGACGCAATTTTATGCGAGTATCCCCAGTAGAAAATCACCATTCGACTTTACTACAAAAATAGGGTAATACATTTTTAGAGCTACCGCAAGGAATTCCAATTCCTTCTTAAAGATACTTTTCGTCGCGTTTTCGCCCAATTGGATCCAGAACAACTAGAATTCAGCTTTCGCGAGTGGGTAACAGCAGTGGCACAGCAACTAGAAGCTCACGTGATAGCCATTGATAGTAAAACGCTAAACGTAATACCATTTCTTTAAAAGTTTGCAATAAATAAACGGTGTATTTTTGTAGGGGCGTAACGCGTGAGTCCTGGTTTCAACTTAACGGATCTAGAAGAAGCCAAAAGGAGTAAACTGAAAGTATAACCAATAAGTGAGGAAATGACCCATGGGTCATCGTCGTTCCTACCCAAATGGCAATCCAGATTTGCGACGTCGCTGCCAGGTACCAGCTCCTGAGATTGAAGAAATCGAGCAACTTTTTTCAAGAGTCTCACTCCAGCCGCCTTCAAAACCCTCAAAGGTCAACAAGACACTCATGGTCAGCTCATGAGATACCGTTTATTAACCTTGCCAGTCATGGTGGCGGTGGTGTTAACGTTAGTTAATCGCAGGGTGAACAGCTGAAGCGAGCTAACCCATTTGTTGAAAAACTTTAGGGAACAAAAAATTTTTTGTGACTCGTCTGCGTGAAAAGCCGTCTATTACTTAGTCAAAACCCTATCCCAAACTCAAAGGTATCGAGATGAAATTGTGAAATTAGGTATATATCATTACAATTCTTGCCATCATCCCCTACGTCTAGTTTCTGTTTTGTGAAATGGACCATGGTACAACTATTTAACCAATGTTCGCAACCCAGATATTCTTCCTGCTCATCTGGTGGTGGAACTCTACCGCCGTCGCTGGCGTGTTGAAAATGTTTTTGCAATTACGAAATGTTTGTTAGGTTTGTCTTATTTTTGGGACCAAGACTGCAATGGTGTACAAGTTCAGATTTATATGCTACCTGGATTTTTTATACGATTCTCAATTCCATTTGTGCTGAAGTGGTTGTTGCTTTCAAAGAACCTTTAGAAAAGATTTCTAAAGAAATGGTGCTTCGCGGTTGTTATCATTATGCACGTGTTTATCTTGCAGGTACAACCTCTACTCTTGTCGAGTATTTAACCGACGATCCGAAATTGTTCGGACTCGTTAAACGCCAACGAAAATGACAGCCAGAAAAGGATATTCAATTCTACCAAGTGTGGGGCATTCCAGCCTTCAGTTGAAACCAGTGAACGCGTGAACCTCCCTACTGCTTGCCAGCCAAATCAAACGAAGTTCTTCTGAATTCTGGACACTGTGTTCACGTGCAACTCCAAAGCTTCCCCAATTTGGGTATCTTTCCAACGCTCTTGAGGATGTCTTGGTCAGCTATGAGCAAAACCTGAGCATACAAAATTTTTTTAGCCGGAGCAGAACCATTCCCAGTTAAACGACTCAAGTTTTCTCATTGTTGAGGCGTTTAGATAAACTGTATATTTGAGACTGGGATTGATAATGGATTTATCCTCATGCTTTACCTACTATTTTAGCCTAGATGCGTTACTACAAAATCTCAATTGATTTCTAATATGAAATTCGTTTGAATAGATTGAATCGCTCTCAGACCCCCGGCTGCGATGCCCTGAGCTCCTCCGTTGGGTCGCTGTCTCCCTTAGCAAGTGTGACTTACACGGGGTTCTTCTCCATAGGTTTACAGCAGAATTTCATATGACTTGGTACAAGTAAATAAATCGTTCTTATGATTGAAGTTTTAGCTGCTTTATCTGGCGCTGCTGCTGCTGGATTCCGGATTGCCCTCCCTTTGTTGTTAATTGGTTTGCTGCAAAGCGATCGCTTGTGGTCGCAAGTACCGCTTTTGAATGCCCTGCCGCCGCGATTGGTGGTGGGGGTTTTGGTTAGTTGGTCCTTATTTGAATTGTTTGCTTCTAAAAAACGGTTGGGGCAAAGGGCATTACAAATCGTTCAATTTTTGTTTAGTCCCTTGGTGGGGGCTGTGATGAGTATAGCGATCGCTTCTACGGCGGATTCCCCCCAATGGTTGGTTTGGTTGATTGGCATTGTAGGCGGATTGCTGGCTTTGGTGCTGCAATTGGTCCAAATGGGATGGTTTTTCCGCTTGCGGGGATTGCCTCTATGGCTAATTTTTATCCAAGATGGTCTTTGTTTTTCTTTGGTTTTGTTTGCTTTTGATGCTCCCAAGGAAGGTGGATTGATTGCTTTATTGTTGCTTTGGCTGGCAATTCGCAGTTCTAAGGCTTGGTATCGCTGGTATGTGGGAGCAGATACGGGTTCGGTGCGGACAAAAACTAGGAAACGTCGCCATCGGTCTTCTGGCCAAGATTCCTAGAACCAATGTCGTCACAAAAGTTAGGAAGCGATCGCGCTTAAGTTTGTCCGGTGAGTAGGTTTTCTATCAATTGCGGTAGTTGTAGGATTTGGTCGAGAAGTTGTTGTGGACCAATGCCAAATCCAATTTGTAAAATAAGTACAATGGCGGCAATGGCGAGGGCTTTTTTAAACGCCATTTGCGCTACCTGCAACAACCAGGTTAGCACCAACCAAGAAACCACCAAAGCGGCTACCAAAAGAATTAAATTCATAAGCAAAACGTTAAGACCAAATACAAAAAATAGGAATTTTACGCTATCTGGGGAACATGAAAACTTAAATTTTACTAAAGATTTGGTACGAATTTTCTGAAAATTTTCTCAGAAGGAGAACAGTCAATTTTAAACATAGATTCGCTGTTCCTCTTCATTCCCCAGAAAATAGAGATCGTACAGAATGCGATCGCATCTTGCCAACACTCTGGAGGCAGTCAAAATGGGCGAATCGTACGTTATAATCGCTTGTGAGGAGATCGAGTTGTCGTTTCTACGCCCACAGCTGTTCTTGAGAAAACCAGCATAAATACTCACGAAAAATCGCATTCGCGTACCACTCGCAATGTATTTTTGCCAAGTTTCCCACCTAGGCTAGCGGCAACGCGCTTTAAGCATTTATACAGTCAATTCCGGTTTCTTTAATTTCCCTAAAACTTTTTCCGCCAACAGATAAGCTTCTTTAGGATAGAAAATAGAAACCGGACAAAAACATCTCTCAATATTCTTCAGGAAAACTCCCCCATGGCTCCTCTGTTGCCAATTTTGCCGGTAACAATCGGCAGTTGCGGTAACTGTAGCGAATTGACTCCGGGAGGAAAACAAACATTATGGTCAATACCGGACAAAAATACTCCCTCGATAGGGACTGCATGACGCTATCTCGCCACGTCTTGCAGCAACTACAAAGTTTTGGTCCCGAGGCACAGGATTTAAGCGCCATTATGGGTCGCCTGGCGTTGGCAGGTAAATTAATTGCCCGCCACCTCAGCAGTGCTGGCTTGATGGAAGGGGTTTTAGGATTTACTGGCAGTACCAACGTTCAGGGAGAATCGGTCAAAAAAATCGACGAATATGCCAATCGGGTTTTCATTTCCGTGTTTGAACAAAGCGGTTTGGTATGCCGCTTGGCTTCCGAAGAAATGGACAAACCCTACTACATTCCCGAAAACTGCCCCATTGGACGCTATAGCCTTCTGTACGACCCCGTTGACGGTTCTTCCAACTCCGATATTAACCTCAATATTGGCTCGATTTTCTCCATCCGCCAGCAAGAAGGAATGGATGAAGATGGTCAGGCACGGGATTTACTGCAAAACGGTCGCAAGCAACTAGCAGCAGGATATATTTTATACGGACCCAGCACCATGTTCGTTTATTCCCTGGGAACGGGGGTTCATGCCTTTGCCTTAGACCCCAGTTTGGGAGAATTTATCCTTTCTCGGGAGAATATCCAAATTCCCGAAAGCAGTTCTACCTACAGCGTCAACGAAGGCAATTTCTGGCAATGGGATGAATCCGTTCGGGATTATATCCGCTACGTCCACGAACAAGAGGGATACACGGCACGGTACAGTGGTGCGTTGGTATCGGATTTTCATCGTATTTTATACCAAGGGGGCGTGTTTTTGTATCCCGGTACGGTGAAAAAACCCCAAGGAAAGCTGCGTCTGCTGTACGAAACGGCACCTTTGGCGTTTTTGGTAGAACAGGCAGGTGGTCGTGCAAGTACGGGTGAGACGGAAATTTTGGATGTGGTTCCCGAAAAACTACACGAACGTACACCTTTGATAATAGGAAGTAAGGAAAACGTGGCGTTGGTAGAATCTTTTGTCCAGCAAGGGACACGCGCCAGTCAAGAGGCTGTTACCAAGTAAACATGGGATTGGTGAGGATACCAGTAAAATGGAAATTGGTATCCGAGGCCAACCGTTTGCAGAAATTGAACACTACTTAAGGATAGGCACTATGAGTGACAATCGCTTGCTAGATATCGAACAATACGGTCAAAGTATTTGGATGGACAACCTCAGCCGGGATTTAATCGAGTCCGGTCAGTTGCAAAAAGCCATCGAAGAACGGGGATTGCTGGGGATTACCTCCAATCCGGCGATTTTTGAAAAAGCGATCGCTGGTAACCAAGTATACGATACCGATATCGAAGCTGGCGCTAAGGCTGGCAAATCCGTGCAGGAAATTTACGAATCCTTGGTATTTAAGGATATTCGCGATGCTTGCGATGCCTTCCGTCCCATTTACGATCGCACCGGTGGTATGGATGGTTACGTTAGTATTGAGTTGCCCCCGGATTTGGCACGGGATACGGAAAACAGCATCGAAGAAGCCAAACGCTATTTCCGGGATATCGGTCGCGACAACGTCATGATTAAAATTCCGGGAACGCCGGAAGGGTTGGCAGCGGTGGAAGAAGTCATTGCTGCTGGTATTAATGTGAATATTACCCTACTGTTTTCGGTACAGAGCTACGTAGAAACAGCTTGGGCCTACATTCGTGGTTTAGAAAAACGAGCAGCCAACGGCGAAGATATTAGCAAAATTGCTTCGGTGGCTAGTTTCTTTATTAGCCGCATCGATGCCAAAGTAGACAAGAAACTCGATGCCGCCATCGAACAAACCAACGACGAACAGCAAAAAGAAGAACTGCGTCAGTATAAGGGCAAAGTTGCGATCGCCAATGCCAAAATTGCCTATCAGAAATATAAGGAAATCGTCCAAAGCGATCGCTGGAAAGCCCTCGCCGAAAAAGGTGCCAACATTCAACGGCTGCTGTGGGCAAGCACCAGCACCAAAAACCCCGAATACAGCGACGTCATGTACGTCGACGAACTCATCGGTGCCAACACCATCAACACCCTACCCCCCAAAACCATCGAAGCTTGCTTCGACCACTGTACGGTCAGCGGCGATCCCATCGAACGCGATCTGGAAACAGCCCAGCAAATCATGCAGCGGTTGCCCGAACTAGGCATTGACCTAGATAAGGTTATGGAAGAACTGTTACAAGAAGGGATTGACAAATTCGTCGAACCCTATCAATCCTTGATGCAGTCCCTAGAAGAAAAAGTTAACAAGCTCACGCCTGCCTAATAGGTATGGCAAAAGGGGAGTATGGGAGAAGTATTGATAATTTCCTTTCTTCCCCCTCCTCCCCCTCTTCCCACTCCTCCCCCTCTTCCCCATCCAGTAAGAGAAAGACTCAAACAAGCAAGCCATGGTAACAATGCAAGAAAATCCCCTTCGGGTAGGATTGCAACAAGACCGGATTCCAGAACCGCAAATTTTGGTGATTTTTGGGGCATCCGGGGATTTGACCCAGCGCAAACTGGTGCCGGCTTTGTACCAAATGCGCTTAGAACGCAAACTGCCGCCAGAACTTACTATTGTGGGGGTGGCGCGGCGGGATTGGAGCCACGATTATTTCCGCGATCGCATGCGCGAAGGCATCGAACAGTACGGCGGCGGTCTGGGTTCGGAAGAAACATGGAAAGAATTTGCCCAGGGATTGTTTTATCACTCCGGTAACATCGACGACCCCGAAAGTTATAAAAACCTCAAATCTTTCCTGAGCGAACTCGACGAAAAACGAGGAACCCGTGGCAACCGCGTCTTTTATTTATCAGTGGCGCCCCGTTTCTTCCCAGAAGCGGCCCAGCAATTGGGAGCCGCCGGTATGCTGAAAGACCCCACTTCCCATCGTTTGGTCATCGAAAAACCCTTCGGTCGCGATCTGAGTTCCGCACAAAGACTCAACCAAGTCGTGCGTCAGGTAGCCAGCGAAGAACAAATTTACCGCATCGACCACTATTTGGGGAAAGAAACCGTCCAAAACCTACTGGTGTTCCGCTTTGCCAACGCCATTTTTGAACCACTGTGGAACCGCCAGTTCGTAGACCACGTTCAAATCACCGTCGCCGAAAAAGTGGGTTTGGAAGGACGCGCGGGATATTACGAAACCGCCGGTGCGCTGCGGGATATGGTGCAAAACCACCTCATGCAACTGTTTTCCCTCACCACCATGGAACCCCCCAACTCCTTAGATGCTGATAGCATTCGCAATGAAAAAGTCAAAGTTGTCCAAGCTACCCACTTGGCCGATTTAGAAAATTTAGAGCTATCAGCAGTTCGGGGTCAGTATACCCGTGGCTGGATGGATGGCAAACACGTTCCTGCCTACCGCGAAGAAGAAGGGGCCGATCCCAACTCCACGACCCCTACTTATGCTGCCTTAAAACTCTTTGTCGATAACTGGCGCTGGAAAGGGGTACCGTTTTACCTGCGTACTGGCAAACGCATGCCCAAAAAATTTACAGAAATTGCCATCCACTTTAAAGAAGTGCCCTACATGATGTTCCAATCGGCAGCCAAACAGGTCAACCGCAACGTTTTGGCCATGCGGATTCAACCCAACGAAGGCATTTCCATGCGTTTTGAAGTGAAAACTCCCGGTACTTCCCTGCGAACTCGTTCGGTGGATATGGATTTTCGCTACGATACCGCCTTCGGTCAAGCCAATACCGATGCTTACAGCCGGCTGCTGATTGATTGCATGTTAGGGGACCAAACTTTGTTTACCCGGGGAGATGAAGTGGAAGCTTCCTGGCGAATTCTCACTCCCTTGTTGCAAGCTTGGGATGCGCCAGCGCCACCGGAAAGCATTCCCCTGTACGAAGCCGGTACCTGGGAACCGGTGGAAGCAGAACTGTTACTCAATCGCGATGGACGTCGCTGGCGGCGGTTGTGAACAAAGCTTATTGAAGAACGGTTTTTTTGATGTTTTGTCGTCTTGGCGATAAGGAATTTCATCTATGACTACTCCATTAGTAACGCTACAGCAGCCGACGGATATTTCTCTGGACGAAATTGAAGCCGAATTAAGTAAAATTTGGCGGACGCAAAACGGCGGCAAAGAAGCGCCGGTGGCTTCTCGCGCGACCACGTTTAGTATGGTGGTGTACGAACCGGAAGAATTTCAGCAGTTGCTGGCAGCTTTGGATTTCTACGATGGTGCTATTGACGGGGTTCACGGTCAACTGACCAAAACCGCCATTCGAGAAGCGCAGAAAGCCTACAATCTACGAGTAACGGGTCGTGTGGACCCACTGACTTTGGCGAAATTGCGGGAAGTGGTGAGTACCCTGCCTCCCGAACAGCGGCAACCTAGCAATCCCGATTATCGCGGGTTTAGTATAGGAGAAGCGATCGCTGCGCAAAATCCCTGTCGGATTATCAGCCTGTGTCCTACCCTGGGAGAAGATGAAGGCGTCACCGCGCAAGTTTCTGTCTACTGTCCTTTGCAAAAAAACAGCAGTGGTAGCAATTTAATTTGCTGCGAATATATTACCCTGCGCGGCAGTAAAGATGCTTTAGAACGGGTTGGCGACCTGGTGTCTTCTTTGATGATGCCGGAACTTCCCCGTTTCATCTGGTGGAAAGCCACTCCCAACCCCGAACAGAATCTATTCCAAAAACTTTCCCAATCCTGTAACTGTATTATTCTCGATTCTAGTTACTTCAGCGATCCGGAATCCGAATTTCTCAAAATCCAAGAACTCATCGACGAGGAAACCTACGTTGCCGACCTCAACTGGCATCGCCTGTCTCCCTGGCAGGAACTCACCGCCGCTACCTTCGATCCGCCAGAACGTCGCGCTGCTTTGGGAGAACTCGATCGCGTTACCATTGATTATGAAAAGGGCAATGCCGCGCAAGGATGGATGTTTTTGGGATGGTTAGCCAGCCGCTTGGATTGGAAACCAGTTTCTTATACCCATGAAGGCGGCGACTACGACCTCAAACGAGTTTATTTCCAAGGACCGAATGGCAGAGAAATCGAAGCCGAACTCGCTGCCATTCCCACAGCCGACTGGGGAGAGATTCCCGGTGATTTGATTGCCTTGCGTCTCAACTCCACCAATCCCCAAGCTGATTGCTGTACCATTCTCTGTTCCGAAACCACCGGTTGCATGAGGATGGAAGCCGGCGGCAGCGCGCAATCCTGCCGAACCGAACAAGTTAGTTCCCTTTCCGACCAAAAAGCAGAATCCCTCATGGCGCAGCAGTTGCAACGTTGGGGTCGCGAGATTCTCTACGAAGAAAGTTTATCCGTAACGGCGGATATTCTCAAATTAAGTTAAATCAGTAGGGTGGGCATTGCCCACCCTACTAGCACGTCTATTTTAATTTGGTAGGTAAAGCGATCGCTAAAATTTCTATCTAGCCATTACATGACCCACAATTTTAGCCTAGATGCGCTCCTACTCTACGAAGAAAGTTTGTCCCTAACGGCGGATATTCTCAAATTAAGTTAAATCAGTAGGGTGGGCATTGCCCACCCTACAATTATCATTTCTTGATTGTTTGTAAAAATTCGATCGAAAAGTTGCAGCAACCAGCTAAAATTATAGATTATATTTCCCCAATACATCAAAGCTAGACATGGCAAACTATCGGCGTGCTTGGATTCCCGGCGGTACTTTCTTTTTAACAATGGTTACTTACCAGAGAAAACCTTTGTTTGAAAATAGCGATCGCGTGGAGAATTTACGAAAAGCGATCGCTCAAGTAAAACAGGAAATGCCTTTTGATATTATTGCAGCCGTCGTCTTGCCAGACCACCTACATTTTATTTGGAAACTTCCCCTAGGAGATGCGAATTTTTCACGGCGCGTCGGTCGTCTCAAAGTCTTATTTACCCGCTACCAATTTGGGGAAAGCGTTTCAGTCAGAAGCGGTTCGGCATCCAGACGCAAGCATCGAGAAAGCGATGTTTGGCAGCGTCGTTTTTGGGAACATACAATTCGGAATGAAACCGAACTCAACCAATGTTTGGATTATATTCACTACAATCCCGTCAAACACGGTTACGTATCCTATCCCCATCAGTGGAAGCATTCCAGTTTTCATCGATGGGTCAAACTTGGTTACTATTCAAGGGATTGGGGATGTCCGGTATCGGGGAATACATCACAGAAATTTGATTTTAAAACCATTGAATATTTTATCCGAGAATAAGG
>NZ_LNDC01000123.1 GCF_001870905.1 Geitlerinema sp. PCC 9228 | reverse complement strand
CAATCTTCAAGAAAGATGGCTACGACTATCAAGTCAACAAAAGTCAATTATTGTCCAGTAAATAACCTATTAGGAGGTAGCAGTTATTGGAACAAACTCGTGGTGGCTACCATCGAGAAGCCGAAGCAAAATTTGCCGAAAAACAACCGGATGCTGTCGATCGCAACTGTCTGGCACCTGTCTATCGGGTCAAACATCGTTTTGACAATGTATCGGGGGTGCAAGTGCAGCGTTCAAAAACGGCATGGATTCAAGACCTATATGAAGAAGGAGTGCCGACAGAAAAACCAAACATATAAGTATCTTACTCCGTAAAAGTCAATCAGGAAAAGTAACGCAATCGGTCTATATGTTCTGATATGCTATTCAAAAAAATCTAAAAAATGGGATGATGTTGGCTTGCTTACGGTTGGTGTTTGGAGAAGTGGCTATTACTATCGATTTGGATGGGTTGATGGCGAAATTCAAGCCTTTCGCTGTCGGCAGCCGGGTTTAAACGTCGAATTGCCATGGGGAGAGCAAGTCTGTGGATAAAGCGTGGCTGCTTTGCTAGAATGTGGGATGGCGATCGCTTTTTGTTGTTCGATCGTAGAACAAACATATAAAACGGCAAAAAATTTACCAAGAGGTTTTCTTTTGACTAGAAAAAACTTTTTTGTAGCGATAGAATTGCCCCAACCCATCAGCGATCGCGCTTGGGAAGTACACCGCCAGCTTGCCAATATAGATTCGCAAATCAAAACCTTAAAATCTCCCCCTCACATTACGCTACTTCCCCCTTTTCCCTGGGAAACTGAAGACCTACCCAAATTGCAAGCGAGTTTGCGCGCTTTTGCAGCTTCCCAACCACCCTTGGCAATTGCCCTAGATGGGTTTAGCGGTTTCAAACCAAAAGTAGTTTATATCAAAGTGGTAGAGAACCCCTATTTAGAGCAATTGTACCGGGACTTGCTCGCTCACCTAGAAGCCGACCTCGATTTGGCTCCCAAATCCCTCTCGAAAAAAGCAACAGCACCACCCCACCCATCACCATCCGAAGTACCAAACGTAGCCGCAACCAAAAAAAACCAACCTCGTCCGATCCTTCCCCACATCACCCTTGCCAAACGCCTCAACCAACCCCGCTACCGAAAGTTAATGGATACCCTCAAAGAACAAAGCTTTCAATTTGAATTTACAGCCACGCATATTACATTATTTATCTATAAAGAAAACTGCTGGAAAGTTAGCGAATGGTTTCCACTAGCTTGCGATTGATTTTACTTCTATGTATTTAAACAACAATGATGGGGTGGGCATTGCCCACCCTACTTGTTAGCCAAAGGTGATATCGGCAGAGTTGATTTCGGTGAAGGGAACACCAGCAATGACCGCTACCACTTCCCCAGTACTTGCCACTTGCAAGAACGTGGAATTGGGGTCGTTGGGAGCTTGCAGAACTTGCAGTTGGTTAAAACTCAACCCTTCTGCCAGGGAAAGTTTGTCCTCATTATTGTTGAAATCGGCAATCAAATCCGTGCCAAATCCAGACGACAAAACAAACACATCGCTGCGATCGCCACCAACCAAGGTATCGTTCCCCAAATCGCCGGAGAGGATATCATCACCATCGCCGCCGTTAAGGGTATCGTTCCCTTGACCGCCAAACAAGCGATCGCCATTTTCATCACCAAACAACTGGTCATTGCCGCCATTGCCAAACAAAGTATCTTCACTCATACCGCCGGAGAGAGTATCGTCACCATCGCCGCCAGCCATAATGTCAAATCCACTCTGACCGATGAGCGCATCGTTACCGCGATCGCCTCCCATGATATCGTTACCACCGTTACCATCTAGAGTATCGTTGCCCTGACCGCCAAACAGCGTATCATCGCCAATCCCACTCAGCAGCAAGTCAGACCCTTGGTTGCCCGCCAAAGCATCATTGCCTTCGCGACCGGAAAGGGTATCGTTCCCCGACATCCCCACAATCGTATCGCCAGCAGCTTGCCCTTCTAAGAAATTATCCGCCTCGTTCCCCACCAACTCTTGCGGTTGGTCAGGTAGCGGCGTGGGTGTCGGCAAAGGTGATGGTGTTGGTGTGGGCGTTGGCGTGTCGCCATCGGTACCATCATCGGTATCCCCATCAGTATCGTCACCAGTATCCCCATCAGTATCATCACCAGTATCCCCATCAGTATCATCACCGGTATCCCCATCAGTATCGCCGTCAGCACCATCATCGTCGGTACCATCATCAGTATCCCCATCGGTACCATCATCTGGAGTCGGTGTGGGGGTCGGCGTTGGCGTGGGTGTTTCCGTATCGTCGTCGAGAATTTCCACCCCAGCGAAACCCTGTTGGATCGTAGAATTTTCCGGCGGTGCGGTCTTATTCGGATCGGAGAGGAAAATAGCCAAAACCTCCGTATCCTCTACCTCCGTATCGCCAACAATATCCAACGTAATCGTCTGGCTGGTTTCCCCAGAAGCAAAAGAAAGCACTCCCGTAGTGGTAGTCGCACCAGAAGTACCGCCAATATTGGTAAAATCAGTTCCCTGGCTGACATTGCCAGCAATATCGTACTCAACGCTGCTCGACACATCAGTGCCGCCAGAACGCGTTACAGTAAACTCCAGAGGCGTCGTGCCACCACTACCTTCCACCAGCGTTTGTTCCGTGGGAGCAATAGAATAAGAAATAGAATCATTGGCAGCAATAGTAACCGTGCTGGTGTTGGGAGTTCCCACCAGACCCCCATCAACGTCGTCAATTTGCAGGTTTAGGGTTTCGTCGTTTTCCGGTTCCCCATCGGCATTGATAGTCAGCGGCACCTCTTGCACCAAACTGGTGACCCCAGCAGGAATCGTAAACGTATTCGAGAGGCTGTAATCTTCACCTTCAGTCGCCGAACTGCCAGCACCCACCTGCAACGACACCGTGACATCGCTCAATGGCGTATCGTTGAGTTCCAAACGGAAAGAAGTAGTGGTATCTTCCGCTTCTTCCGTCACCGTGGAACTAGTATTGGCAAAACTGACCACGACCTGGTCGTCGTTTTCGTTGGTAACAGTGACATCGTTAGGGTCGAGACTGTTGTAGTTGGGGTCGCTAGTATTGACATCGGGGCTGGTTTCAATTTGGAAGGTTGTATCCTGGTCCACATCGCTATCGTCTACCCCCGTTACAGTGACCACCTGCGGTTGGTTCCAGTTGGTGGGTGTAAACGTCAGCGTGGATTTATCCACCGTACCTTCGCTAGTGTCGTTGCTAGAAACACCAATAGTGACATCTTCAGTTGGCGGGGCGCTGAGAACTACCTCAAAAGTGGCAGTTCCCCCAGCCTCAGTCGTAGTCAAACCGCTGGTGGGCGTAATTAAAAAGCCAGCAATATCGTCGTCTTCGTTGGTAACGCTGATATCTTCTGGGTCTAAATTATTGTACTCGGCGTCACCACTCGTTAGTGGTTCGGTGACAATTTTGTAAGATTGCTCGTTATCAATGGCAACATCGTCTACCCCAGTTATAGTGACAGTTTGAGGAACATCCCAATTGTCGGGAGTAAAAGTCAGCGATTCCGGTGCCACCGTGCCTTCCCCTGGGTCGCTGCTGGAAAGGGAGAGAGTGACTACATCGCTAGGCTGGGTATTCAAAGCCAGGTCGAAACTTGCCTGACCCCCGGCTTCGTTAGTAAACAAACCGGTGGTGGGAGAAATCTGCACCCCTGGGGTATCGTTGTCGCGAATGGTGCCGGTGGCGTTCTCTGTGTTGATATCGGCGTTTTCGGCGTTGCTCAGGGAGAGAGTAAAGGTTTCGTTGTCTTCTTGGTCGCTATCGTCAAAGGTGGAGACATCCAGGGTTTGGCTGACTTCCCCAGGATCGAAGGAGAGGGTACCGCTTCTGGCTTCGTAATCTTCTCCCGCGTTGGCGGTACCGTCGTTGGTCGTATACTCAACAGTGACGGTTTCGTTGCTGGGTGCGGAAAGGTTGATAGTGAAGGTAGCGGTGTCTCCTTCGATGGTTTCTACGTTGTTGACATTTAGACTGGCTGGTTGAACGGCGAGGGTGGTTCTGGCAATAGGGCTGGTGTTGCTGTGTGCGGCACCATCGTCTACGAAAAATTCAATGGTGCGATCGCTTTGGGTGGGAGCTGCTGCGGTATTGTTGTACCGTACCGCGCGCAACACCTGCTGGTAGTTCGCCACCGTATCCGTGCCGCTGAGGCTGAGGATGCCGCTAGCACTGTCGTAATTCGCCGTAATATTGGTGCCTTCGGTATCGGTACTGAGAGATTCGCTATCGGCATCCGGTAGATTGGTAATGCGTACTTGAGCAGAAACCAAAGTACTACTGTTGGCATCGCTCAGCGACATATCGCTATCGACCAACGACGCCGGGTCGCCACCAGGAACAAAAGCAGCTGCGTGGTCGATTCCCGCTTCTGAACCGCCATTTAGATCGAGGTTCGGTGCGGCATTGCCAGCAATGACGTAACTTTCCCCAGCTTCTAGATCCCCTTCAGGGTCGGCACCTGGTGCCCCCACTAGCAAATCGTCAATGCCATCGTCGTTGACATCACCGGCACTGCTAACAGCACGACCGGTCAAATCGGCAAAGTCAATCCCGTTAATCGCAAAACCATTGCTGCCGTTGAGGCTATTGAGATTCACCCCCGTGCCAAAGCCACTTTCTTTGCCAAAGATGACATAGGCTTGGTTGGCGTCTTTGCTGCCGACCACCATATCATCGATGCCGTCGCTGTTGAGGTCGCCAGCGCTGCTGAGGGAAAAACCGGAACGGTCGTTGGGGTCGATGCCGTTGATGGGAAAGCCACTGCTGCCATCGAAAAAGTCAAACAGGCTCTGGTTGGGCAGAAAACCGGTATTTTTGCCAAAGATAACGCCGCTGTTGCCGGTGGCTTCTTTACCGCCAATGGTGCTTCCTGGCGAGCCAATGGCAATGTCGCTGAAGCCGTCTTGGTTAATATCTCCAACGCTGCTAACGGCAGTACCGGCATTGTCGCCACCTGCCATACCGGTAACTGTAAATCCATTGGCACCGTTGAGGGTAGATAGGCTCAAACTGGCTGTGAATCCACCAGGTCTGCCAAAGATGACGTAGCTTTCGCCTCCACCGGTATTGGTACCTGGGGTGGCAAAAGGAGCACCGACGATTGTATCGCTGAAGCCATCGCCGTTGACATCCCCAGCATGGCTCACGGCTTCCCCGGCGCGGTCGTTGGGGTCGATGCCTCGGAGGATGAAGCCATTGGTGCCGTTCAGACCGCCTAGCTCGAAATTAGCGCCAAATCCAGTATTTTTGCCAAAGATAACGTAGCTTTCCCCGGCAAAATTGTTGGCATTGGGGGCACCGACAATCATGTCGTCAAAACCATCGTTGTTGATATCGCCGGCATTGCTAACAGCGGACCCGCTGCGATCGCCAATGTTGATGCCGTTGATGGCAAAGCCGTTGCTACCATTTAAACTGGCAGGATCGAAGGTGGGGCTGAAATTCCCATTTTGCCCAAAGATAACGTAGGTCTGTCCGGCTTCGGGGCGATCGCCAGGGGTGGCCCGGGGTGCGCCTACTGCCACATCATTGATGCCGTCGCCGTTAATATCGCCAATGTTGCTAACGGAATAGCCGGTACGGTTGTCGCCGTCGATGCCGTTGATGGTAAAGCCATTCGTGCCATCCAAACTGGAGAGGTTGACGTTGGTGCCAAATCCACCGCTTTGACCGAAGACTACGTAGCTTTCTCCGGCAAAGGTGGCAC
This sequence comes from Geitlerinema sp. PCC 9228, assembly GCF_001870905.1. Lineage (NCBI taxonomy): Bacteria > Bacillati > Cyanobacteriota > Cyanophyceae > Geitlerinematales > Geitlerinemataceae > Geitlerinema > Geitlerinema sp. PCC 9228. The sequence continues at coordinate 5,478 of NZ_LNDC01000123.1, read as the reverse complement.
CACCACCAGCGGCCGTCGGCGCGCCAACGATAAAATCGTCAATACCGTCGCCGTTGATATCGCCAAGTTCGCTAACGGCACTTCCCGCACGGTCGGGGCTGTCAATCCCAGAGAGGATAAAGCCGTTGTTGCCGTTTAAATCGGATAGATTAAAACTCGCATTCGCCATGATGTTGCTCCTGTTAGGGCATTGGGGAGATGGGAGGTGGGCAAAAACAGTGTTACCAGCAAAAATCAGCCCGCCCACCCTTAATTGGTTTTGTGCCTAGCCGCATATACTGGCACTATGGTACAAGACCCTTGTCGCTGCGTATTTACGAAATAAAGACGGGAGCTGGAAAGCTCTGCCTCTTTCCCAGCAGGGATGAAAAGCGACCCGTGCGGCCTGAGCCGCCGTCCAAAATTTGCTACAGTCGCATTCAAGTACGTCCACAATGGGGCGGAAAAACGCTCGCCGAGGGGAATGTCGCCGGGGATGGGCTAGCTCATAGCGAATCCATCTAGGCACACCCAACGCAGCGAGAATCTCACGAATAGAATTCGTGAGAGTGTTAAGATCTAGCTTTCCCAAAACGCCTGTTTTCTCCTAACTTCGTTCTCAAACTATGGTTGGTTAAGTTTTTATTAACAATAAAAAAAGGGAACTACACTTCGGCGTATTGGCTTCCCCTTTCCTGGGGACAGCCTGCTATCCGAAAAAGTTCCCTTTTTTTGGGTTTTATAGAAATATTTTTTTGTTGGTGTTAGCTGCGGCGGCGCAGTGCTGGCAAACCACTTAATGCCAATCCCAAAAGGGCAATTCCTACCATACCGTTACTTTCAGGTACGGAGGCGTTGGCGTTGTTAGTTTGAGGCGATAGCTCTCCTTCTAAGGCAACACCGTCGTTGAGGCATTCTAACCAAACGTGGGCAATAAAAGCACCCGAAGCCAATACTTCATTGGGCAATAGGTCTTTGGAAAAGCCAAAACCAACGGTTTCGCTTCCTTTGACACCTTGTTCGGCAAAACTAGCTACGAGATCGTCTATTCGATCGCCTTGGAGAAATTCTATATTGCCCAAGCGATCGCCGGATTTCATGACGTTAATTTCTTCGCGATTGTTTTTCCATTGGTAATTGCTTCCGGAGGTGGCAGCGGTTCCGTATTGATTGAGGGTTTCAAATTGCTCTTTGAAGGTATTGCCGCTGATGCCAGTGCCTAGGGTTTCGTTTTGAGCGTAACGAGTATAGTGTTTGGCACCGCGATACCCGTTATTTCCCCTGGTAACATTTTTGCCCTTTATGTTGCCATAAACACCGGTTCGGCCAACACCAGAATCGTTATTTTTCGCAAAGTTAATACCGTATTGCTGGCCGGAGAAATTGAAGAAGAAATCTCCAAAACCAATGTTGTTATCCCAAGCACGAGTTTCTCTGTTTCCTGCTAGGGGCATGTTGCCGTTGATGCCAACATAAATATTGTTATTGTCTTCTCCAACAGCCAAACCATGGAGTTCGTAAACACTGCCACCGGTCGAATCGTTGGAAGCATCAACGGAGTGGCTCCAGTTAATGTCTGCAGCTTGTGCTTGCGGGGCTACCAACAAACCGGCACAGGCGGTGGCAGCTAAAATAGGTAGATAATTTTTCGATAGAGAGCGTTTCATGACTTTCAATCCTCCTTGCTTTCTTCCTATCCTGAATGTGGTAAAGAATATTGCTTAATTGTTCTTTTGAGGCGGCTTTTTGATTTGCACAAACTCGGATAGTTTTCTTATTAGATACACCAATGGTACTTCTTCGCTCGCTGCCGCCAGCAGAAAATTGTTTCAGCAAAATAAAGGCGAAGAAGTTGCTGCGTTCTTTTTCTATTGTACGACCGCTTCTCTCAGAAATGTATATTTGGCAAGCATCTTTACTGAATTTTTAATAGATTTCTAGGGGATTCAATACAGTCAAAGTCATCTACGAAAAAAAACGGAAAAGTAAAAAAAATCAGAAAAAATATATTGAGGAAATACGTGTTTTTACGTAGAAAAAGTTGAAAATCTGTTCGGGAATAGACTTTTGCTGCTTTTAGAAAACGCGATCGCGCAGCCAGCAACTTGGCAAAATCCCAAAAATTTGGGAAACTGCTATCCATCCACGCCCACCAGCAAAACGATACAGTAGGAATTTAGAGACGCTATGCTAAGGTAGCGAGAATGGCTACCCCGGAGCTAACCATCCATCCCACCTGACTGTTGTTTTATGACCTCTCCCGAACAATCCTCGAAACCATCAGAATCTCAAAAGCCGAGCACCAACCAAGAACAACCTTGGTGGTTGCGGATTTGGCAGCAAAATCGCGAAAACCTGCAAGTGGTTGGGATTGCCTTACTCGTTGCTCTGTTGTTGCGTTTGTTCGTTGCCGAACCCAGGTACATCCCCTCCGACTCGATGATGCCCACCCTCCACGTGGGCGATCGCTTGGTGGTAGAAAAAATTTCCTATTCCTTCCATGCCCCCAAACGGGGCGATATTGTCGTCTTTTCACCGCCACCACAACTGCAAAAACAAGGGTTTACTGAAGACCAAGCCTTCATCAAACGCATCATCGGCGAACCCGGTGACACCATCGCCATTCATCAAGGCACCGTATATCTCAACGAACAACCCCTAGCAGAACCTTACATTGCCGCCCCACCCAGATATGAAATGCCTCCAACCAGGGTTCCCCAAGGCAGTTACTTCGTCATGGGAGATAACCGAAACAATAGCAACGACTCCCACGTATGGGGATTTCTGCCGGCAGAGGATATTATCGGACGGGCTTGGTGGCGCTTCTGGCCGCCTTCTCGGATCGGTCAAGTTGGCGTCGTTCCCCTCTATTTTCCTCTGAACGCGCACATCCCACAGCCATTCACCCCATTGCAGAAAGTGTTGCTTTCCCGAAATCGGTTGAATTGGCAGCCAGCGATCGCTAAAGTTACTATAAAAGAGAATATAAGATTGCCCGGATAGCATCAATTGAAAAGCAATTTTTTCTTTAAATAGGTACATCCAGGACGCACAAGTACTTACCCCTTCCCTATAGGCATTCTCTGGTGGAGGAAAAAATGGGATTTTTTGATTCGGAAATCGTACAACAAGAAGCCAAACAACTTTTCGAGGATTACCAGTCCTTAATGGAACTGGGTACCAAATACGGCAAATTTGACGTAGAAGGCAAAAAGAAGTACATCGAACAGATGGAAGACCTCATGGAGCGCTATCGCGTCTTCATGAAGCGTTTTGAACTGTCCGAAGACTTCAGCGCCCAACTTACCGTCCAACAACTGAAAACCCAACTCAATCAATTTGGCATCACCCCCCAGCAAATGTTCGATCAAATGCATGCCACCCTAGAACGCATGAAACGAGAACTGCCCGAAGAATAACCCCTTTTCTCACTTTTTTCATTTTTAGGGGCGATCGAACTGACTGGGATTGGGAAACTGTTTCGTCGGTTCCCCGGAAAGTGCCTGTTTCATAAAATCTTGCCACACTGGGGCAGCATAGGTACCGCCTGTCGCACCTGCGGCTAGGGGGTAATTGTTGTCGTGTCCGATCCAAACAGCGGTGGCTAGCTGCGGTACGTAACCGACAAACCACACATCGCGCTCCGAAGAAGTGGTTCCCGTTTTTCCTGCTGCCGGACGGTCGATTTGCGCGTTGGTTCCAGTGCCACTTTTAATAACATCTTGCAGCACATCCGTCAGCGTTGCCGTTGCCCAAGGATCGAGCACCAACTGCGGCTGCGGCGTGTTATCCAACAGCATCTGACCGCTGCTATCAGTCACTTGCACGATGAGAGTGGTTTCTGAATGCCAGCCATTGTTGGCAAAGGTAGCAAAGGCACCAGCCATTTCCATAGGCGTTACCCCAATTGCCCCCAAAGGCAAGGAAACCACCGGTTCGATGGGACTTTCAATCCCCAAACGGCGGGTTACCTCAATCACCTCGTTCAGACCAATATCCTGACCGATGCGTACCGCTGGCACGTTACGCGAGAGTTTTAAGGCTTTGCGTACGGAAATCTCCCCCATAAAAGAGCCGCCGTAGTTTTTCGGTTTGTATACCTCAGTACCAATTCTGTAGGTCGTTGGCGTATCCTTCACTGGCGTACTGGGGGTGTACTGACCGGAAGCAAAAGCCGTATAGTAGACAAACGGTTTAAACGAAGAACCCGGTTGCCGGCGAGCCTGCAAAGCGCGGTTGAATTGGCTGTTTTCGTAATCGACTCCTCCAACGACAGCTTTAACAAAGTGCGTACGCGGGTCGATAGCCACTAGAGCCATTTGTCCTTCGCTGGGATAGAGATACACGCCACGCCGTCGCCACCGGTTGTACCATTTCTGGACAGTTTTCTCTGCCAGTGCCTGCATTTGCAGGTCTACGGTAGTTTGCACGCGCATGCCCCCTTTGAGAACCAAATCCCGCCCAAAACGTTCCGTAAGTTCCTGCACTACTGCTTCGGTAACGTAGGGAACCCGGCTGGTTTGGAAAGAATCGATTTCGCCCAGCTGTAGTTCCCGCTCGAAAGCTGCCTGGGCTTGTTCGGGGGTAATCCATTTCAGTTCTTGCATGCGCTGCAATACCAATCTTTGCCGCTGTTTGGCGGCTTCCATGTCCACAAAGGGACTATATTCTTCCGGGGCAGCAATCAAACCAGCCATCATGGACGCTTCGGCGAGGTTCAACTTGGAAGCTGGTTTGTCAAAATAACTTTGGGCAGCGGTTTCGGCACCGTAGGTATTGTGTCCCCAGTATACCTGGTTGAGGTACAACTCCAGAATTTCGTCTTTGCTGAGGATTTGTTCCAGGCGAATGGCCAAGACGGCTTCGGCTACTTTGCGGCTGAACTCCCGTTCTGGGGATAAAAATAGATTTTTGACCAACTGCATGGTGAGGGTAGACCCCCCTTCCACCACTTCCCCTTGTTCCAAGTTGGTGAGAAAAGCCCGGGCCACGCCACTGGGATTAATCCCCTGGTGTAGGTAAAAATGGCTGTCTTCAATGGCCAAAACAGCTCGTTTCAAGGGAGTAGAGATATCCGATAATGGCACCACCTCGCGATTGGCCTCGTCGTGCAAGCTGGCAATTTGGTTGCCTTCAATGTCGTAAATGTAGCTGGTTTCGGTGGGGACGTAATTGCGCAGAACCCTGACATCGGGCAAGTTGCGAAAACTAATCGCCAGCCCTACCAAACCACCCGCTACGATGGAACTGGAGATGGTGGTAACGCTCAAAATGGTACCTGCGGTCACTTTCCCCACATCTTGCAGGAAATCTAAAATTCTGGGGATATGTTTGTTTTGAATTTTTTGCAGGGTATTCGTAGCCACTATATTTGAAATCCTCGCTCGGACATTGAACAGCTGCGGTTGGAAGTTAGTGACGTTCTCCCGACGCTGACCTTCGGTACAACGCGGGCTTCACTGGATCGCTGGAGCGACTACCTGCTTCGTTCGGTCTGGT
>NZ_LNDC01000122.1 GCF_001870905.1 Geitlerinema sp. PCC 9228 | reverse complement strand
GGGGATGGGTTAGCATAGCGAATCTATCTAGGCACACCCGATGAAGCGAGAATCTCACGAATTCTATTCGTGAGAGTGTCAAAATGCTAGATTTCGATCGCAACAAACGTGTATCCTAAAATCTGGATTCCTACCTGTAGGGACTGTTGGTCATGGTAGCAGTAGCAATTTTAGCGGCTGGACGCGGGACGCGCATGAAATCGGACCTCCCGAAAGTTTTGCATCCCTTGGGAGGGCGATCGCTAGCCGAACGTGTCCTGCACAGCATTTCCGATATCGAAGTATCTCGCTGTTTCGCGATTGTTGGCTACCAGGCAGAAAAGGTCAAACAAGCGTTGCAGCATTTTCCCAACTTGGAGTTTATCGAACAAAAAGAACAGCTCGGTACGGGTCATGCCGTTCAGCAGATTTTGCCCTACCTACAAGGATTTGAAGGAGATTTGCTCGTTCTCAACGGCGACGTTCCCCTACTGCGGGGGGACACCCTGAAAACGCTTCTAGCTACCCACAAATCCCAGGGCAATGCTGCCACAATTTTGACGGCTCAACTGCTCAATCCCAAAGGATACGGGCGGGTTTTCTGCGACGGCAACAATCAACTCAAAGAAATCGTAGAAGACCGCGATTGTACGGCCGCCCAAAAACAGAACCGGCGGATTAACGCTGGGGTCTATTGCTTTCACTGGCCCGATTTGGCGGAATTTTTGCCCAAACTCCAAGCGGATAACGAGCAGCAGGAATACTACCTTACCGATGCCGTAAAAACCTTGAAACCGGCTATGGCAGTGGATGTGGAAGACCCCGAAGAAATTATGGGGATTAACAACCGCAAGCAGCTGGCGGAGGCATACAGCATTTTGCAAGACCGGGTTAAAGATGCTTGGATGGAAGCCGGGGTGACCCTCATCGACCCGGATAGCATCACCATCGACGATACGGTGGCGTTAGAACCCGACGTACAAATCGAACCCCAAACCCATTTGCGGGGGCATACCGTGGTTCGCTCCGGCAGCCGCTTGGGTCCGGGCAGTTTTGTGGAAAATAGCAAGCTGGGCAAGAATGTGGTGGTTTCCTATTCGGTGGTGACGGATAGCCAGGTGGCAGACAATGCCCGCATTGGTCCCTACGCTCACTTGCGGGGGCAGGTACAAGTGGGGTGCAACTGCCGGGTGGGCAATTTTGTGGAAATGAAAAAAGCTGCCATTGGCGATGATACCAACGTCGCCCACCTTTCCTACATTGGCGATGCTACGGTAGGAGAACAGGTGAATGTGGGGGCAGGCACCATCACCGCCAACTACGACGGCGTTGCCAAACACCACACCCAAATCGGCGATCGCAGCAAAACTGGTTCCAACAGCGTTTTGGTGGCACCGGTTACCATAGGAGAAGATGTCACCATTGCTGCCGGTTCGGTCATTACCGATGATGTAGACAACGATACCCTAGCCATCGCTCGTTCGCGGCAAGTCAACAAACCTGGGTGGCGTCGCCAAGACCCTTCCCCCAATACCTAACTGGAACTAGGAGGGATTTGCCACCATCGGCGAAGCGTTTGTTCAGGAAAATCCCCTCGCAAGCAAGGAGTAGCGAATGCTGAGGAAAATTTGGCAGTGGCTCAAGCGGATGTTTCGTCGCTTATTTGGTCGTCGCCGCCAACCGGTTTCCCAATCCCCCGTTCCCTCTACCCTGTCTGCCTCTCGTTCCGACCCCCTGAGCAATACAGAACTGGAAAATTATTTCATGCAACTGCTCGATGGGGTGGAAAAAGGGTGGAACCAAACCCAAGTGCGGCGTTTTTTCCACGCCTTTCGCGATCGCGTTTCCCACGAACAATGGGTATCGTGGTTGCAAAATTTCGGACGGCAGCTTGTAGAAGCCGAGGTTCCCAACCACGAACTAGCCCGGCGTTTGAAAAAATTTGCCCAGGTGAGCCACCCGGAACTGGCCGGCATTGCCGATCGCATTGGCACCCAACTGTTGGAACGGGAACTCCCTGCAGGCGAGGTGGAAAGCTACTTTCAACAATCCCTGGAAAAGTTGGAAGCGGGAGAATACGAAGCTGCCCGGCAACTGTTGGACCAAGTGCTGCTGTACGATGAAAACCACTACCGGGCTTGGATTAATCGCGGCAATGCTTTGGGCAATTTGGGAGATTTGCAGGGTGCGATCGCTTCCTACGAACGAGCCTTAGAAATCAAAGACGATGTGGCTGCTGCTTGGGGAAACCGCGGCGATGCTTTGGCCGATTTGGGGCGGTGGGAAGAAGCCAACCGCAGCTGGCAGCGATCGCTAGAAATTCGTCCGAACAACGCCAAAACCTGGTTTAACCGCGGCATTGCCTTGGGTGCCCACCTAGGTCGTTGGCAAGAAGCTTTACAATGTTGGGACCGAGCGGCAGAACTTACCCCCGACGACGTACAAATTTGGTTCAACCGCGGCATCGCCCTCAGTGCCACCGAACGCTGGGAAGAAGCCGTGGATAGCTGGCAGCGAGTACTACAACTCAATCCCAACTCCCGGGAAGCTTGGATTAACAAAGGCGTGGCTCTGCAAAAATTGGGACGCTACGAAGAAGCGATCGAAGCCAACAACCAAGCCATCGGTTTGCAGTCTGCCCCCAGCGAACCTGCTCCAGCCAATGCCAACGTCAGTTCTTTGGATGTGGAAGTCAACGCCAAGGCGACTACGACCACCTCCACTTTCTCCAAGAAATCGGCCCCTGACCTATCCCAGCTAGCTGCCGAACCTACCGACCACTCCGGCGAAGCGGCTGCCCCAGCCATCGCATCCGACGCTTCCGTCGAGGAACTGATAGAAAACCATCCCATCGCCGCTTGGGAACTGGCAGAAACCCAAAAATACGCCGCTGCCCAAGAAACCCTCCACGGTCGCAGGGTAGGCGAAAGCGAAAAAGCCAGCTACCAACGGTTACAGCAATGTTTGGATGCCCAAACTGCTGCGGTTTCTTGGTACTTGGGAAGTAAAAATATTATCGCTTTTATCCTCAAACACGACCAACCGCCCGTTGCCATCGAGGTCCCCTTTTCCACTACCTCCTCCGCCAGCGATACCATTCCCGACCCGTGGCTAGCTTCTCCCTCCCCCACCACCACGACCACCCACCACCACGAATCGCCCCCATTTCACCTACAAGCTTGGTTGCAAGCATTCTTTCAGGGATTTGCCGGTGGCGAGGCTTTTGGTCAACCAGGTCGGGAAAACAACCAAATTCATCTCTGGCAACAAGAAATGAGCGATCGCTTGGTACAATTAAGCGAAATTCTAGGCATCGATCGCTTGCTCCCCCATTTGGAAGATGTTAGCCAACTGGTGTTGCTTCCCCACCAGGTTTTGCACTTGTTCCCCTTCGATGCTCTATTTCCCGATTTTGCCATTACCCAACTGCCCAATGCCCCCACCGCCGAACTTCTTGCCCAACGCCAAACAGGGGAATTCCAAGCTTTTGTGGGTGCCGAACCGGGGTCCGATATGGCTCGCTACGGCGAAATTGAAACAGCAACCATTGCCGGGTTGTTTTCCCAAGCTCGCCGCCTCTCAGCCAGCGACTGTACCGCCAGTTCCTTGCAATCGACCCTCGCCACCGGAAGCGATATTTTTCATTTTGCCGGTCCTTTTCTACACTATCCTCACCAACCCATGGCTTCTGGGTGGCAATTGTTTCAAGGGGAATTTTTATCCATGGGCGAACTGTTTGGACAAGTAACGGCTTCGGCGTTGGTATGCTTGTCTGCTTGCCAGCTTCACTTGCCCGAATCCGAACTTGCGGAAGTGCCGGCAGAATGGATAGGAGTTGCCAATGTCTTTTTGGCGCAGGGGTCTCGTTACGTGTTGTACACCCTGTGGCAGGTAGAAGAAATTTCCACGGCGTTGTTGGTGGTGCGTTTTTACCAACTGTTGCGAGAAGCCACTTCGCCGGCGGCAGCTTTGCAACAAGCCAAACAGTGGCTGCGAACCCGTACCTATGGGGATTTGGCCACTTGGCAGCGGGATTTAGCCCAACGGTTGGCAACGGCAGCTCCCGAATGTAGCGAGGAGTTGGAAATTGCTGCTGATGTGGCTCGCAGTCGGTCGAATAAAATGGGGTCGGAATATTGCCCTTACGCCCATCCGTATTATTGGGCAGGGTTTGTTTTGGCTGGTAAAATTTAGTTTTTTTCAAGTTGAGCCAAACCGCCGCGCATTCTATGAATGAACGCGAAGCGTCATTCGCGCTTTTAGCGGCGGATGGGGTATAATCACCTCAGCCCCGTATGGCACTATTGCCCACCAGGGCGAGAACGCTGGAGATATGGGTAGATACAAGACCGGCTTGGCGAGGGACAACCAACCCTGCAAGTCTCGGCATCACCCGATTCATCAAGGTAGGGAACGGGCCAAAAGTTGGTATTGTATTTTCAACTATCTACCCACAGGCAGCAATGACCTGGGGTGCTGCAACCGCAGAAGTTCCTGGCAGTAGGCGGGAGCGCCGCCTCCCTCTGGTGGTAGCAGGATGGAGAAGCTACGATTCTATTGCGTAGCCATGAATCCCTAGTCGCGTTCACGTTTAGGAATCAATTGAAAAGTATGCGATCGCTGATTGTACTGACGCCCCGAGATACCATTACCCTGCAAGCTTTTGCCAATGCGGTGGCTAGTTCTGACCTTTCCATAGAGGCCTGGCAACCGCAACTTTATACGATTGGTGAAAAAATTGCCCGGCAAGATTCTTGTTTGCTGCAATGCATCCGCTCTTTGCTTTCTAAAAATCCACCCCTGGCCAAAATTTACCGTCAAGAACGAATGCATTTGCAGCCCTACGAAACCACCCTCGCTGGGAAAACGGAACTATCCGATGGAGAGCAGAATTCCCTACAAAAAGAGCTGCTTCAGTTTGGGGAAATCCTGCGATCGCCCGATTTACCAGTTCAAATAATCGCCTATAAAAATCGAGCCAATCGCTTGATCGATTCCCTGGAAAACCTATCTGCTTCTCTAGAAAACAACGGCTAATTTCTATTTAGATTCGCGAAAACTTTCCAGGGAATCTAGCATTTGTGGCAGTTGGTCCAAAAGCTCGTTAATTTCTCGTTCGTCGCGATAGGATTTTTGTTGACGACGGCGATGGCCGCGTTCGCGGCCGATGGATTTTTTCTGCATATTTGCAACGCGATCGCAAAAAAATCCATCTTGGTTTGAGTGTCGGTTGGCTTCTTGGAAATATCTCTGCATGGCTATCTCCCTAGTATTTCTCAGAACAAATTTCTTAGCAGCCCTGTCGCTTTAGCGCAGGGAGGAAAAACGAACGGCGACTTTAGTCGCCTATAGTATGAGCGAACGCATAAGCATAACCATCCCTTTGGTGAATTGGTTGGCAATACCTGTAGCTAATTCCAGACAACGGATAACGGCGAAATACAGCAGCATTTCCTGCACTGAGGAGTCGCCAAGCTTTCCCCGGATGCACTGGGTCAAGTAGCCGCTGGTTGGTGTCGAAGATAAAAACCAAATTTGACATGGGAATCTCCGTCAAACGGATAATATTTTCCTCGCCAATGTTTTTAGAGCTGGTTGGGCTAACGGTACTGCCTTTGTAGGTGCCATGAGCTGAAAAACATAGTCAGTTCGTTAAGACTTAGGCTGGTCAACTACCTGAAGCTGGAGGCATGAAGTCCCCGTGCTTCAGCCGGGGGTACTGACAAAACCTATAAAGTTCTTGCTTATCCCTAATTCCATTGTTCCTGATTTTGTGATAGAAATCCCGATTTTTTGTAAAAGTTAATATTCTCTGACATTTATGCCTATCTTGAACCCCCCAAAAAACAGCAAGCCAACCTACCAATTTATTATACCATTCCACTGTCATCAGAAATTTTTAGCAATCATAAAATTTGGAACCAAGGAAAAACAATCCCGCCATTATTGAAAATAAGAACAAAGGTTGGTTTGAGAAGTTTTTGCAAAAAATCGCAATAAATTTTTCAGTTTGCCTAGTATGGTGTACTTCCCCAACTGCCCGCCCGGGCAATTTGCTTTAGAATGAGAAACTGTATCTGAAAATACGAACAAACCAACAGTTAGACCCTTGCGCTTTTTATGAACGACGCCAAACGTTCTGCCCCTGCAACCCAACGCAACCGAGAACCGATTCTGCGAGTTTTGCAACGTGTTTTGCCTGCTGAAGGAACAGTTTTGGAAGTAGGCAGCGGTACGGGAGAACACGCCATTTTTCTAGCCCCGCGACTGCAACCCAGACAGTGGCAACCCAGCGATATTGACCCGGAATTGCTGGCAAGTATTGCTGCCTGGATGGAAGAATATCCTTGCAAGAACCTCCATCCGCCTCTAGCGTTGGATATACGCGATGCCACCTGGAGCGTGGAACGGGGGGAAGGCAAGGCATTGCAGGTGGCACCCATTACCGCCATTGCCAGTATCAACACCATTCACATTGCCCCTTGGTCGGCAACAGAAGGGTTGATGGCGGGTGCCGGTCGCATTTTACCCCCGGGGGGGATTTTGTACCTGTACGGACCTTTCCAACGCCACGGCGGTCACACAGCCCCCAGCAACGAGAGTTTTCATGCTTCCCTACAATTTCAAAATCCCGAGTGGGGAATACGCCATTTAGAAGATGTTATCGAGGTGGCAAACGGAAACCAACTTGAGTTTCTAGAAACAGTGGAGATGCCTGCCAACAATTTCTCGGTGGTTTTTCAAAAAAAATATACGTAGCTTATGCTTGCAATTGGCGAATTTTGGGCAAAAACCAGCGGTACCTGGATGAATATCGCTACCGTGGCGGTGGGAACTGGCTTGGGGTTGTTGGTACGTCAGCGGTTAAGCATGAGCATGCAGAAAATTATCACCCAGGGCATCGGCTTGACTACGTTACCCATTGGCTTGACTATGGCAGACGATTTGACCAAGGTCGAGGTAGGACCAATCAATGGCGTGGTTTTGGGATTGCTGGCGATGGTGGTGGGGGGGATTTTGGGAGAATGGTGGGAAATCGAAGAACGGTTGGCTGCTATGGGCAACTGGTTGAAAGTTCGTTTTCGCGGGCAAGGGAAATTTGCAGAAGGTTTTGTGGCGGCGAGTTTGATTTTCTGCGTCGGTCCGCTGGCTCTCATTGGCAGCCTCAAAAATGGATTGGAAGGAGATGATACCCTGCTGACGGTGAAAGCCACCCTCGATGGCATTACCTCGGTAGCCCTGACCAGCAGTTACGGAATTGGCGTTGGTTTTTCCATTTTGACGATTTTGCTCTATCAAGGCGGGGTTTCTCTGGTGGCGGGTGTGTTTGCCGATACCTTGGTTGACCCCAATAACAATCCGTACGTTCTTATGGTGACGGGGGTGGGTGGTTTGAGTATTTTGGCGATTGGTATCAATTTGTTGGATTTGGGGAAAATTCGGGTGGCGTCGTTTTTGCCGTCTCTGTTGCTGGCACCGATATTTTTGGCGTTGAGCGCGCGCTGGTTTTCTTGATTAGGGGTTGATACCAAATCTGTCCTAGTTAGAATCCCCTGTAGTTCTCCTTGTAAAGCGGGTACGGTTCTGGGTACGTTTGTGGTTGAGAGAATCGGATTTGGTATGAGATAGCGGTTTCAGTCTTCCCGTGCTGACTCTATAAAAAACTGCGATAGTAGCTTGCCAAGAAACAAACCAACCATCGCAGTTTTGCTAAATCAAACCGGAAATACCGGAAACAAAACTTAATATTCCGGAATTGAAGGATCGATTTCTCGACTCCAGGCAGTAATACCGCCCTTTACGTTGTTCCCTTCAATGCCAGCTTTTTCCTTCAAAAGCTGCAACGCCCAGGCGGAACGTCCTCCCATCTTGCAGTGGGCAATCAATTGCTTGTTCCCTTGCCCGTTGCCATCAATGAGTTCTTTGACCTTTTCAACTCCTTCACCGCTTTCAATCTCCGGCAAAGGGACCAATTGGGCTTTGGGAATGTTGGCAATTTCGTACTCGTTGGGATTGCGAACGTCGATCAACACGTAGTCATCGCGATCGCTATCCAAAATTTCCTTGAGTTCGTGCACGTCGATTTCCGAAATGTCCTGCTGCTGGCGTTCCTCCTCCGCCCTGGCTTGGGGAATGCCGCAGAACTGTTCGTAATCGATCAGCTTGTCAATAACCGGACGTTCGGGATTGGGTCGCAGCTTCAGTTCCCGGAAACTCATATGTAGGGAATCGTACAGCAACAAACGACCGTTGAGCGTTGTTCCCTTGCCGAGAATAATTTTCACCGTTTCAGTAGCCTGAATGGTACCAATCAATCCCGGTAAAATGCCCAAAACGCCACCTTCCGCACAGGAGGGCACCATTCCCGGCGGCGGGGGTTCGGGATACAAATCGCGGTAGTTGGGTCCGCCTTCGTAGTTGAAGACCGTAGCTTGCCCTTCAAAACGGAAAATCGAACCGTAGACGTTGGGTTTGTTTAACAGAACGCAGGCATCGTTCACCAAATACCGCGTGGGGAAATTGTCCGTACCGTCTACTACCACATCGTAGGGTTCGAGAATGTCCAGGGCGTTTTCCGAACTGAGGCGGGTTTCGTGTACATCCACGTGGCAGGCAGGGTTGATATCCCAAATGCGTTCTTTTGCCGATTGCGTTTTGGGTTTGCCTACCCAGTGGCTGCCGTGGATGACCTGTCGCTGCAGGTTGGAACGGTCTACTACGTCAAAATCCACAATGCCGATGCGTCCCACACCGGCTGCCGCCAGGTACAGCAGCAAGGGAGACCCCAAACCACCCGTACCGATACACAAGACGCTAGCGGCTTTCAGGCGTTTTTGTCCTTCCACACCTACCTCTGGCAGGATGAGGTGGCGGGAATATCTTTCGTATTCTTCTCGCGTCAGTTGAATCTCGTCGAGATTGGGATTGAGCATAGTTAAGAGACGTTGGAGTTAGGCATGTTCGGCGTGCAAAGCGTCCGAGACAATTAGGATGTTCATTATACTTTATTGTAAATCAATTTTAAGACAAAATTTCAATTTCTTCACGCTGAAATTGATGCTGCGGATCCAAGCGCCAGCTAAACAAATCCGTGGCTTTTCCTTGGCGAATGGAAACAATAATGTAGGAAAATTCCGGCCAGGCATATTTGCGGTCAAATTCTGAAGGAACGGCGGGATGGTTGGGGTGGGAGTGGTAAATGCCAATGATTTGCCAACCGCGATCGCGGGCGTCTTTTTGGACTTGTACCATGATTTTGGGGTCGATGGTGTATTGGCGTTCTTTGGTGGCATTGGCATCGGCTTCAAATACATCCGTTGCTGTTTCTCCCCATACATTTTCTACGGGGAAAGTTTCTTGCAGAATTTCGCCGTTGTCTTGCCGGGTTCCCAACAGCAAACCACAACATTCGTAGGGATAGGTGGTTTCTCCATGCTGGCGAATGGCTTCCAGATGTTTGGCGGGGGTTTGTAAGGTCAAGATTGGCTGTTTCCTCCGGCAACAATGGTTTGCAATGTTTGTAGGAAATGGGGATAGGAAATGGAGGCTGCCCTGGCACCGCCGATGGTGGTGGTTCCGGCGGCGTTGAGAGCTGCGATCGCCAAACTCATGGCTACCCGATGGTCGTCGTAGCTTTCTAGTTGGGTTCCCTGCAAAGGCGTTCCGCCGGTGATTTCTAAACCATCTGGCAGTTCGGTGACTTGGGCACCCATGCGGTTGAGTTGTTGCGCCATAGCCGTCAAGCGATCGCTTTCTTTAACCCGCAACTCCGCCGCATCGCGAATGATGGTGGTTCCCTTCGCAAAGACCGCCGCTACGGCTAAAATGGGAATTTCGTCAATGGCTCTGGGAACAATATCGCCGGCGATTTGGGTAGCTTGCAACTGGCTGGCGCGAATGCGAATATCGGCTACGGGTTCTCCGGCGACGGTACGCTGGTTTTCCAACTGCATATCCGCTTCCATTTGTTGCAAGGCATCCAAAATTCCGGTACGGGTGGGATTGACCCCCACATTTTTTACGACCAACTCCGAGTTGGGAACGATGGCACCAGCTATCAACCAAAATGCTGCGGAACTGATATCGCCGGGAACTACCACGGTTTGCCCTTGCAGGTCTGCGGGTCCGGTTACTGTGACGCTACGTTGCTGGGGGTCTACTTCAAGGGAGGCACCAAAGGCTTGCAGCATGCGTTCGCTGTGGTCGCGGGAAATGGCGGGTTCGATGACGGTGGTTTTGCCTTCGGCGGTTAATCCTGCTAGGAGAATGCAGGATTTGACTTGGGCAGAGGCTACGGGGGAATGGTATTGGATGGGTTGCAGGCGTTTTCCTCGGATGGCGAGGGGGGCCAAGCGATCGCCCTGACGACCCCAAATTTGGGCACCCATGCTTTGTAAGGGCTTGATAACTCGGTCCATGGGGCGCGCGCGCAAGGATCGATCTCCGGTGACGGTGAAGAATTTCTCTGGCTGGCTGGCTAAAATTCCCAGCATCAACCGCATGGTGGTACCGGAGTTGCCGGCGTTGAGGACATGTTCGGGTTCGGTGAGTTGACCGGTTCCCATCCCCTGGATGCGTACTTGGTCTTCGTTGAGGGGGGAAATATTGGCACCGCAGGCTTGAAAGCAGGCAGCGGTACTGCGGGGGTCTTCTCCTAGTAATAAGCCGCGAATGGTGGTTTCGCCGGTGGCGATCGCGCCTAGCATAAGGGCACGGTGGGAAATGGATTTATCTCCGGGAATTTGAATGGTTCCGGTTAGGGCAACATCTTCGCTGGCTGACCGGTGAAGGGTTACGTGTTGCTCTCGTTCGGTAATTTGCACCATGAAATTGTTGGTTCGTTGGGATGGGGATAAACTGTCGCCGATTAGTTTACCGGATTTTTGGACGCTTTTAACGGGTCTGTAACGATTGGTAGCGCTGGTTTTGTGAAGACGACGGCTACTAGATGGTCGTTCGATCGCGCTAAACTAAAGTTGAATTCTATTGGCGTAAGGCTGGGCTATCCGACTCTAAAACACTAACAAACGTTCACAGACGTTAAGGTTTCTTCCTGCTTCCTAGTAAAGGAGTCGGCTCCACTTACTCCACAGGCTACACGGTGGGTCTCACCGCCAAATTCGCTAAGTTCTTACTAGCATTTAAGTCTCTGTCGATGGATGTTCCACAATGTTCGCAGT
>NZ_LNDC01000121.1 GCF_001870905.1 Geitlerinema sp. PCC 9228 | reverse complement strand
CCGCGAAAGGTGTCATGACCGAAATAACGGAGTCTGCTACGAGACCAAGGCTGGACGAACCGAACGCAATCGACACGAATGTCAATTTTTGTCCAGTGATTGGGTTAGTTTTTCCAGCTGCACGCCAGGAATGTATTTTTCGATCGCTTCGCCAACCAGCAACCCACAAATGCCAAAACCCAAACCAAATGCCATAATGGTCAGTTGTGGGTTTTCGTACCAGGCAATGTGCGGGTCGATTTGCGTAGCCACCAGCATCACCACCGAAGCGATCGCACTCATGACCAAAGCCAAACGCACGCTTGCCCCCGTAAAAGCATATTTACCGGCTCTAGCAAGCAAATACGACAAAAAGGGAATCCATACCGTAGACACATAAACCGCGTAAAAGCAAACAATTAAATCCACAATAGAATTGCCCTGCAAAGCCACAAGTAAGCCCAAAGCAGCATTGGCAGTGGAAATAAACAATTTGCTGGCGTTGGAGTCGGGAAATACTTGAAAATCCAATATAGTCTTGGCTTGCACCCGCAAGACATTACTTCCTACCCCCAAAGCAGGCACCAGCAACGAGAGAATCAGCAACTGACCGCCAATCGTATCGATGCCACCCCCTAACCAGGATAAAATCCAAGGAATGGTTTCCTTGCCATCCAAACCGTTGGGTAACACGCCCAAACTTTGCGCCGAAATTACCACCCCAGAAGGCAGCAACGACAGCAGCAACAACCACACCGCCGCCAGGGAACAACCCAGATACAGAGTGCGAACAGTTTTTGCCTGCACGACAAATTGCTGGTATTTCATGTCAATCAGCACCAGCAAGACGGTAGAGAGAAAAATTCCGCTAAACGAAGGCAAGCTGATTTCTTGCAACGCCGGTAGCAAAGCCAAAGGTGCATGGAGGTAGTCGGCAACCCCGTCGAGTTTTTGCAAGGCAAACAGCAAAGCCAGCAAGTTGAATCCCAACAGGGTGCGAAACAGCCAACTGGCTTTGTTTACTGGCAGCCAAGAAATCAGCAAAACCGTAGCGGTTAAGCCGATGGTGCTGGGAAATACGGGAAATCCCAACACTTTTAGCAGGAAAGCACCGGCAATAATTTGTACGGCAAAAATGCCAATTAGCGACAGCCAGCAGGTGAATCCCACTAGAATTTCGACCAACTGACCGTAGCGTTTTCCGAGTAAAGTCCAAATTGGTTCGATTTCTTGCCAGTAAAATTTGGCGAGAAATAGCAAAACGATGGTGCCCACCGCTAGAGAGATGGGATACAAACTCCCAGCCCATCCCCAGGTGAGTGCTTTTTCTGCAGTTCCTAAAATAAAGCCCAACCCGTAGTGGGCAGAAACCAATAACGCAGCTAGTGCAAACGAACCAAGTCTTCTGTGTTCTGTCTCTGTTTGAATCACAGCCATCCCCATATCAACAGAATCCAACCAACCAAGATTGGCTATTTGTTTCAGAATAACGTGCTGTTGGGTGTAGATCTACCGAACTCAAGATTTTCTCTGGGATCGAGAACAAAAAATGACGCGATCGCAGCGATCGCGCCTGGGGAAATTTGTAGACAATTCATGACATGCGCCCGTGGGCTAGCTGGTTTGCGAAGGGGGGCAAATCAAATCGTAGAGCATGCTATCGCGTACGAAATTTAAGGCTTTTTGAAAACCAGCGCTAACAAAATCTAAATCTTGGGAAAGCTCTAGCAATCGTTGGGCGTCTAAATAAATATCTGGGGTGGGATATTTTTGTAAAAATTCTAACAGCGAAATTTTGCCATCATCGCTCGCCGAGAGCACAATAGCAGCGCGTAACGCTTGAATTTCAGCTTCTCGGGATTTGGGATGTACTACATTGCCAATATTAAACAAGACAAATTCTCCCAAAGGATGGTTGAGAGAGTTGTCTAAAAATTGTAAATCGGCATCTACTTCTTTGGCAAAGATTTTCCGCATGGTTTCTTTGTCGATATCGGCAACGCGGATAATATCTTGCAAGCCAGTAGAAGCTTCTCCTGTTTCCACTAAGGTGGCAATTTCGCTAATTTCAATGGAACGATTGATAGCCCCGTAGGTGATTACCAAACGCTCGGAAGCTACCCCGCGATCGCTGGGAAAAATTGTCAGGGCAACGGTGGTGGCAAACGCTACAATCGCCAGCGCGATTGCCCCAATGGTACGAGATTTTTGACGAACCCAAGAAGGCTGCTTTCTCTGCTTGAAAAATTGCATAAACAAACTCCATCTAGAAATTCCCAACAACCAATCTATGTCTATCGGTTTGGGAAAAAGTGCAACCCGCGCTGGCGGCTAACAATTTTTTCGGGAATTTTCTCCATATTTTCTGGCGATCGCGCTGTGGTTTCTCCATTGCAAACCAAAGGTTCTAAAAATTGATCCACAAACGCTACAAATTCCCGCACGTCTTCTGCGATAAATCGGATATCTTCGTATACTTTGGTTAGCCTCGGACCTTGCACGTAAATCAGGCGTTCGGGAAATTCTTCCATGACTTCCAGCAGCGATAGGGTTCTATCTTCAGCCGCTACAATTAGGGTTTCTGCTAGGGCTTGAATGTCGCTTTCTAGATCGCTACTGATAATTTCGCCAATTTGCCGCAATACAAATTCGCCAATGGAACTGTTGAGAGCCCTTTCTAGAAAATCCAGGTCGATGTTTTCGATTTGTAACTGCAAGGCACGACGCAAATCTTCCAAATCCTGCGTTCTCAGTTCCAGACGGGTTCTAAAAACTTCTGGAATATCTCCGTTTTCTACGAAGTCTTGAATATCTTCCAGGGAAACCGTTTCCTGCTGGCTGCCGTATTCAAAAACGATGCCCTCCGAAGCTATGGCTGTCTCCGGAAAAGCAAAAGAACTCGCTAAAATTACTATCGCGATCGCGACTATTTGTCCAAGCAAAGACTGCCATTTTTTTCGGGCAAAATTAATCAGCGATCGCACTTTTTTTGGTGGTTGAGAAAACCAAAACAAAACTTTTTCTACCATGGGAAAATACTGACTGCAAACGACAGAGATATTTTACCACAAACTCAGGAATCGAAAAAAATAAAATAAATATTTACGTAATGTTCTTAATAAAATGCAAGAGATGATAAAGGAAATGGTACTATGTTTTGATATAGAGAAATTGTCCTTAACCTCCCAGAAAAATAAAATTAGATAAATAACATAAGAGCCAACACTCGATAAGTATTTTTTATACATATCCATATTTCTATATTTTTATATCTCCTTTGATTGCTGGATAAAAAACAAATAAAAAAGCCTCTCAATGTAGGGTAAAATCAAAAAGAAGCTTTCCTGGAAAACGTACCTTTATGGATTCCTCCCTGCTGTATCCAAGTTTGGTCACCATGGCAAGTCTACTGGTGTATTACGTTCTTACTTTAAATGTAGGTCGTGCCAGAGCCAAGTATCAAATCAAACCCCCACAAACCACCGGCAATCCCAACTTCGAGCGTGTATTGCGCGTACAGCAAAACACCATCGAACAGATGTTGATGTTTTTACCAGCGCTGTGGATATTCTCCAACTATGTTAGCTCGATGTGGGGGGCCATTTTGGGTAGCATTTGGATTATCGGGCGCATCGTCTACGCCATCGGCTACTACCAAGCCGCCGAAAAGCGAGGATTGGGCTTCGGCATCACCTCGTTAAGCACGCTCGTTTTGTTGGTAGGTGCTTTAGTCGGTGTTAGTTTATCGATTGGCAATTCCTTAAGCGGTTTTCAGTTTTAACCCAATCTTCATCATGCTCCCAAGACGTTCTCCTACCATAGGAGTTCCCACGGGCAGAAATATACCGAGCATGGAAAGTACCATTTCTGATTTTCGCCCACGCTCGGTACGCCCCCACACGCCCCCTCACCGCCGCACCAACCGCTGCCAAAGCTCCTGACGCCACTGCCGATCGCGCTTGCGATCGCACTTCACCTCCAACACCCGCATCCCCGTCACCGGTAGGGAAGCAAAAGCCGCCTCAAACTGCGACCAGCTGCGAATTTCTTCGTAAGCAACCCCGTAGGCAGCACACAGCTGGGGCAAATCCACCTGCTGCGGCATGGCAAACAGTTGCTCAAAGGGCGGTTCAAATTGGGAAATGGGGAGCATTTCAAAAATGCCACCCCCTTGGTTGTTGATGACCACCACCGTCAAATGACCCGAGAGCTGTTTGTGCAGCAAAAATCCATTGGTATCGTGCAGCAAGGCCAAATCGCCGGTTAGCAACACGCCGGGCAAATGTCGGTGTGCCATGCCCAACGCCGCAGACAAAGTGCCGTCGATGCCGTTGGCACCGCGGTTAAAGAAAGGCTGAATGCCCAAATTGTTGGGGGGTCCAAAACATTCCCAATCTCGCACAGGCATGCTGTTGGCAACAAATACAGGCGTGCGCGGTGGCAATACCCGATGCAGCAACCAAGCCGCTTTGGGTTCTACCATCTCCTCCACTGCCGCCAGTTCCCCATCGAGCATTTGACGCATTGTGGCTTCCCAACGACACCAGGTTTGGCAGTAGGTAGTGGGGGCACCAAATGGGGCGGTTTGATTGTACTGACAAAAATAATTGCTCAGGGAGACCACATCCGTGTGTAGGGGAATACTCTGACCGTGCAAGGCGTCGAAATTGCGATCGCGTGCGTCTATCACCCAGCGTTGGTGGGGCACCCCCGCCAACCAATTGCGCAGGGTCTTACTGACCGGCAGTTCCCCCAGTTGCAGCACCAGTTCCGGCACCAATTCCCGGGCGCGTTCTCGACTGCGCAAAATCGCATCGTAGGTGGAAATTAAGTAGGGATTGTCAGCGGCGTAGTGACGTAGTGGCGAAATCCCATCTGCCAAAACAGCCCAGCCCAAACTTTGCGCCAGTTTGCCCACCGCCATAGCATATTGACGGGGATTGGCAGCTTGCACCCCCCCGACCACAATCAAACCGCGATCGCACTGGCACCAGCGATCGAAAATTTCGCTCATGGCTGCCGCCTCCGGGATAAAGCGCCCGCTGATGGGGAAATGAGAGGGCAAGTTGGCAAAAAAATCCTCTTGCAGTTGGTATTGCACGGAAACCGGAGAAAAAGCATTTCCCGACTCCGACACCGGCGGCAGCGGATCGCGTAAAGGCACGTTGACATGCACCACCCCAGCCACAGGAAATAGCGATCGCTGGTAAGCATGCACCACGGTTTGCCGTAAGTAGCGCAACATACCCAACTCTGCCACAGGCGTTGCCAATTCTATCTGCCAGTTGGGATAGCTACCGTAAAGCTTCACCTGGTCGATGGCTTGCCCGGCGCGGCACTCGCGCAACTCCGGGGGGCGGTCGGCAGTCAGCACCAACAGGGGGGTTTGGCTTTCGGCGGCTTCCACCACGGCGGGATAGTAGTTGGCAGCTGCAGTGCCAGAAGTGCAAACCAAAACAGTCGGTTTGCCAGTTTGTCGGGCAATCCCCAGAGCGAAAAATCCGGCGGTGCGTTCGTCAAGCACGGGCAATACTTCTATCCCCGGATGGGCTGCCAGTGCCACCGCTAAGGGAGTAGAGCGCGACCCTGGAGAAACAACGGCGTAGCGCGTTCCTAATCGTTGCAGCGTTTCCACCAAGACCGACGCCCAAACTGTGTTGGTATTGCGAAAATCTACCGTCATAGGTGTTTGCTTTTTTCGGGGTTGGGGAGGGTTTTTTGAGCAGCTACGGGCATGCGCCAGCCGGTGCCAAAGGCGCGATCGGTGACTTTTAGACCTGGCGGGGCTTGGCGGCGTTTGAATTCAGCTTTGTTGGCAAGGTTTATGGCTTTGTCTACCACCTCGGCGGGCAAACCAGCCTCAACAATGGTTTGGCGGGATTGGTGTTTGTGAATGAAGCGGTCTAGGATTTCATCGAGAATTTCGTAGCTGGGTAGGGAATCGCTGTCTGCTTGATCGGGTTTGAGTTCGGCACTGGGGGGTTTTTCTAAAATATTTTGGGGAATGATTTCTGCGGCTTGGGTGTGCAGGCACCGTTCGCAGTTGCTTTGCCAGCCAGTTGCTTGCTGTTGGTTGAGCCAGTGGCATAGGGCGTAGACACGGGTTTTGGGCACATCGGCGATGACGGCTAGACCACCGTTCATGTCTCCGTAGAGGGTGCAGTATCCTACAGCCATCTCCGATTTGTTGCCGGTGGAAAGCAGCAGGTAGCCGAATTTGTTCGACAGCGCCATGAGGAGGTTGCCGCGAATCCGCGATTGCAGGTTTTCTTCGGTAACGTCTTCGCCCAAGCCAGCAAATACGCCTTTCAAGGAGCGGTCGTAGGCTTCCATGATGCCGGCAATGGGCAGGTGGTGGGTAGCGATGCCCAGGTTTTGGGCGCACTGGGTGGCGTCAGTGACGGAGCGATCGGAGGTGTAGGGGGAACTCATTAAGACACCCACCACGTTTTCGGCACCGAGGGCACAGGTGGCGATCGCGGCAACGAGGGAGGAGTCAATCCCCCCGCTCAAGCCCAATACTACTTTTTGAAAACCGCACTTGCGCACGTAATCTCGCACCCCCAAAACCAAGGCCGACCACAGTTCCGCTTCTTCGCTGGCAGGAAAGGCGTTGGTGGTTTGGCTAGTGAGCTGTTGGTTGGTGGAGTTAAATTCTAAAAAGAACAGTGCTTCGGTCATGGCGTTGCCCCGGGCTACGGTTTTGCCCGTGCGATCGAAGGCTAAACTGCAGCCGTCAAAAATTAAGTCGTCGTTGCCGCCCACCTGATTGGCGTAGATAATGGGGCAGCGGTAGCGTTGGGCGCTGTGACCGAGCATGGCTTCCCGCAGTTTGGGTTTGTTTAAGCTATAAGGGGAAGCAGATAAGTTGACGATGAGATCGACGCCTTGGTTGGCTAAGTCTTCGATGGGATTGCACGGATAGTGGCGCTTACCCCAAAATTGCTCGTCGTTCCATAAGTCTTCGCAAATGGTGACGCCAATGCGGATATTGTCTAGGTTTAAACAGTTACTGGTTTTGCCGGGGTCGAAGTAGCGTTGCTCGTCAAAGACATCGTAGGTGGGAAGCAGACGTTTGTGAAAGGTGGCACCAATTTCTCCGTTTTGCAACCAAGCAATGCTGTTGAATAAAGGTTTGCCGCCGCTGTCGGCTTGGGGGTTTTCGGTGGCAGTGCCTACCAAGACGGCTAGATCGCTGGGGAGTTGCCGTGCTAGTTGTTGCAGTTCCCGGTGCATGGCAGCAATGAAGTCGGGATACAGCAGCAGATCTTTCGGGGGATAGCCGCACAGGGAAAGTTCCGGTGTCAGCAGCAGGCGTGCGCCGTTTTCGGCGGCGGTTTGGGCTCTGGTGAGAATTTTTTGGGCGTTTCCTGGTAGGTCGCCGATGGTGGGATTGAGTTGTGCGATCGCAATTTTCATTCGGAGATTCCTAAAGGTTCTTTGCTGGTGGGGCGGTTCAAGGAATAAAAAAGCAAGAGATTATTAAACAAACACCAAGGGTTTGTCTTTGTAAGGGGCAAAGGCAGCGCGGTCAAAACGATACAGAGTGGCTGGTCTGCCGGCACCGCGGGAGGTTTTTAACCCGGTATCTTGCAAAAAGCCCAATTTCAGCAGGCGGGAACGAAAGTTGGAGTAATCGGAGAAGTTTTCTCCTAAAACTATGGTGTAAAACTGATACAAGTAGCTGAGAGTGAAGGATTCTGGTAATATTTGAAAGGCAATGGGACTGTATTCTAATTTGTTGCGCAGGCGAGCGTAGCCATAGTTGATAATTTTATTTTGATCGAAAGTGAGGGTTGGTACTTCGGAGAAAATATGCCACGCCAGTTGGCAGTCTTGGTTAACTGGCGTCAGAGCTTGGGGCTGGTTTCCCCCTAGCAGTGCCAAATAGCTCACGGAAAGGTATCGTGCCCCATGCCCTTGCCCCGCTTGGGGACTGTGTCTGTTCGGTTCGCCAAAGGTATATAATTGTTCCAAATATAAGTTTTTGGTTTGGGTGGTTTTCCATAACAGAGAGCGGGCAGCACTTTCGGGGGATTCGCTAGCACCTACCAAAGTACCTGGTAAGTGCCAGTTGGGAGCATCGCTGGCTGCGGTAGCGGTTTCGACAAACTGGTGGCTCGCTGCCCCCAGCAAAACCAACAAGCGACTGGCGCTCATGTCAACGGTAAAGATAACTGCGTCTACCCCCACTTGAAACCCAGCGGGGGTAGGTACCGAACGAATGTCATGGGAATTTGACATGGATGGAATAGACGCGCTGGAAGAATTACACACCGCAGAGTTAGCAAGGCTCATACAGGCGTTCTCGATGGATGTATTCGGCGATGGGTTGGGGAACGGCGTTGGGGTCTTTGATTTGCCGATAGGCGGTTGATGAGGTATCGGGAATTTCCATATGCGCGATCGCAAGGCGCGCTCCCATTTGTTTGAGGGTTTCTACCTCTTTCTCTTTAATGGGATATCCAGCTCGGGGAACCACCAGCAATTGTACCTTCTGGAGAAATTCCTCTACCCGATACCACCGTGGCAGCTGTTCTAGCAAATCCGAACCCACAACAAAGGTGAAATCGGCATTTGGCCAAATTTGCTCGGCTCTCTCAACGGTCAGCAAAGCCCGGGAACTGCTTAACTCGGGATGGTAGCCGATGTTGCCTTGGGCATTCGGTTGGTGGCGCATCACATCGTGAATCACCAGCTGCAGCATGGTTGCACGACGTTCTAAAGGCGTTTGGTGGGATTTGAAAGGATTGTCAGATGCCCAAACTGCTACCCAGTCAAAGTTGGCTGCAAGCTGGTGCAAAATTTCCCGGTGAGCAATGCTAGGCGGATCGGCACTGGTGCCAAACAGAGCAATTTTGGTGGTTCTATCTTCCATAAAAGGTACCTATGAACCTACTGGCGACAACTTCAAAAAACTTCAAAAAACGATGTAAAAAAAAACGAATACTATGGGCTTTTGCCCAGCTTCTGTTTCAGCGATGGCGAAATGGTGCCCATGGTTTCGGGATTGGTCAGTTTTCTTACATTGGAAGGAAGACTGTTTACTGAGGCTGTGGTCCGTTTGGCGATCGCCTCGATGTTGGCTGGTTCTTGCATCCGATTTCGGTCCCTCATTACCAATTGTAACAACGGCTGTTCGTTGGCTTGGGGAGCTTCTGACATCAAGCCCAAGCGATCGCTGTGCAATAATTCTCCCTCGTAACGGCGAAATATCTGTTTGCGCCCGGGGTAGGTGGTTTTATCAGGGGATAGTTTGCTGACCGCAAGGCCATCAATTTCTACCAATTTGTAAACGCCATTGAGCGCGTTGCCAGAAACCAATTTGGTACCGATGCCGTAGCCATCCACTTGCGCACCACTGGCAAGCAAACGGGCAATTTCCCATTCGTCAATGTCGCCGCTGGCTAAAATCGGTACTTCTGGCAAAAGCGATCGCACTTGTTGCGACAAGGATACCAAATCCCCCGAATCAATACGTACGCCGCGCAGTTCTATTTCTCCAGTTCGCAAGCGTCTGGCTAGCTCTTCGGCTGCTGCTACGGTATCGTAAGTATCGATGAGCAAGGAAGCTCCGGGAAAATAGTGGTGAAAGGCGGAAAATGCTTCGTACTCGCTGCCGCGAATGGCAGAAATCGCCATCACCAACGAATGCGCCATGGTGCCTACCGGTTTGCGCCCCAACTTAAATGCTGCCAGCACGTTGGAAGTGGCATCCAAACCAGCAGCCAAAGCCGCACGCGCCGCCCACAGGGAAGCTTGGGGGCTAAATGCCCTTCTGGTGCCAAACTCCAGCATCATCGCTTCTGGACCGGCAACATCCCTCATGCGCGCCGCACGGGTGGCTACCAGCGTTTGGTAGTTAATGGTGTTCAGCAGGAACGTTTCTACTAATTGGGCTTGCCACAACGGCGCTTCGATCCGCAGCAAAGGCTGGTTGGCAAACACGACACTGCCTTCGGGAACTGCCCACACATCCCCCTGCCACGGCTTTTGCAGTACTTCCCAAAAGCGATCGCTTACCCCCTCGAAAATACCGGTTTCTTTCATTGCCGCAATTTGTTCTGGGGAGAACTGGAGATTTTCCAAATAATCCAGTGCCTGCTCCAATCCCATGGCAATGAGGTAGCCATAGTTTTTTGGTAAATGTCTGACGAATAATTCAAAACTTGCCCGATACTGCTCGATTTGTTCCCCTACATAGCAGGCTGCCATGGTTAGTTGGTACAAATCCGTTAGCAGGCTGTATTCTGAATTTCCAGATGGGCAAAGGTTGCTCATCGATTCGTTTTCGTACATAGTGTGCTTCCCACTGCCAGTGCTTAAAGTTCGTTTCCCCGGACGATATTGCGACGACCTGCCATATATTGCGTTTTTTTAAATTATAGTGATTTTCACCAAAATGTCTATAGGGGGACTGGCGATCGGTTTGCTAAGCTTACTGAGCTGGGAAGATGGGAACAGCGATCGCTGCAAATAATCTCCCTGGAGATGGCCGGAAAATTTGCCGGTTAGGTATTGTTAACCCTACCTATCCATTTTTTATACGCTATAAATCTTTTAATACAAAACCACATTTCCATCGTCGGGTGGGTACTACCCTACAAAAATGTTTATCGAGCGTTTCCTTTTTCAAGGGTCGCCCTTTGCGAAACGCCCCTCGTTGCTATCCGATTGGTTTTTAAGCAACGAAAGAAAAAAGCGAAATTTTTTCCCACTATTTCCCCAAATATGGTATTTTATTAGTAGACACTTTTAGATAATGGGAACAGATGCGATTTTCAAATTGAAGAAAATATTCCCATTATCTAAATTATAGGTCAAAAGTTCTCCAAAATCAATCCCCAGTCGCCAAAAAAATTTCACTTTTCCCATTGTGCGATTTCAAAGCCAAAATCTAGGGAACCGAAATCCGTACGGGCAACACCCGAAAAATTTCCCCAAGCTAGAACCTCTTGTAGTGCTTTTTCCCACTCTTGTATATAAAATGTGGTTTGTACAAATCAGATTTGGTACGAGAACAGACTAACCAAATCACTGAACATTAATTGACATCTGTGTTAATTGTGTTCGGTTAGTCCAGTCTTAGCCTCTTAGCGGGCTAC
>NZ_LNDC01000120.1 GCF_001870905.1 Geitlerinema sp. PCC 9228 | reverse complement strand
GACGGCGGCTAAAGCCGCACGGGTCGCTTTTCATCCCTGCTTTAAAAGGTCAGGGCTTTCAAGCTCCCGATTCACGCCGTAAATTTTTTTGACAACTGGGGATTGACTTGGGGGGAATTTTGATATATATTTTACATAATGGGAATATTGTCTTCGATTTGAAAATCGCGTCTATTCCCATTATGTAAAAGTGTCTACTAATAAAATACCATATTTGGGGAAATCGTGGGAAAAAATTTCGCTTTTTTTTCGTTTCCATGAGGGAAAAATTCAATCAAATCGTCGTCTCGTCGTCAGTCTATTTAACCTGCAGAATGTCGGTCAAATATGACTGTAAAATCAAGCCCAATTTAAGAAAATAGGGATATTACTGCAATTGCAGCACAATTTGATTTTCCACCAACGTTTCTAAATTGAGCAAATCTTCCACCGTTACCCGCAGAAACCGCTGTTCGTCTACCCAAAAACGCACCTTAATCCGATCGCTTCCGGGATTGGCAGGAGGATCGAGTTTGGCAATTTGCCGGGCACCTTCGCGGTCGTTTAGCGGCTGTACGGTGGGGGCGCTGCCGGCTGTGGTAGGATTGGATTTGGGGCGCGTTACCAAGCGATCGCCATCGAAATACACTTCCATACCGCCAGTTTCGGTACCCAACTCGCCCAAAACCAACTCGATGCTGGGTTGGTTGCTAACAGAAGCCCCCAAAACCAACTCCACCGGTTCCGACATGGGATAGGGTTGCCCGGATTGCACGATGGGATGCCAGTTGTGCTGGTTTTGACGGCGATCCCAATAGCGAATGCCGTAGCTGTGGTAGAGGAAATCCTTTACTTCCATGCCTTGCATTAATTGTAAAGCCCCCGTGGCGATCGCGGTCATGGGTTGTTCGCTGCGAATTCGATCGCGATCGAAATATTGTTCCACCCAATTTTGCACGGCGGGGATTTGCACCGTTCCCCCCACCATCAACACTGCTTCGATATCTTTCGCCTCAATTCCCTGACGCCGGGCTTGTTGCAATACCTGTTCCATGCATTTATCTAACTGCTGGAAAAACTGGCGTTGCTGCAAAATTTCCTCAAAGGTTTTCCGGTTTAACTTTAGTTCGTAACTGTCTAACGTTTCATCGTCAAAATAAATCTCTTCCGCCTCCGCTTGCATAGACAGCTGAATCTTTAACCGTTCTGACAGACGGGTCATCAAAGGCGTTTTGTCAATTCCTTGGGTCTCGACAAAATAATCCACCAGCCAATCATCAATATCACCGCCGCCTAAATTCAAGCCAGACTTAGCAATCACTCTTGCGAGCTTAGGCTTTTGGGCAGATTTTTCCCCAAACATTTTTTCGCCCCATTTGAGGATAAATCCCGTAAATTTCTTACTGGCGGATTGATTCAACTGTACCAAAGACAAGTCTAGGGTACCACCGCCAAAGTCTACCACCAACAACAAATCGCGATCGCTAGAGGCATAGCCCAAAGCCGCCGCCGTAGGTTCGTCCAGCAAGCGTACTTGTTCCACTTGCAACGATTTACATACATTACCCAGCCAGTAGCGGTAGGACTCAAAACTGTCCACAGGCACCGTCAGCACCAACGATTCCACCGGTAGCTGGATTTGTCGCAGGGAAGCGACCACCTGGGAGAAAAACCAACTTCCCACCCGTTCAAAATCGATGATTTCTCCATCCAGTTCCGGTAAAAATCCCTGTACGTTTTGACCAATGCCGCGTTTGAAGCCACGGAAAAAACGGGGATCGCTTTTTAAATCCAAACCGCGATCGCGTACGGCTTGACCTACCAGTACTTTCCCCTGGCTGGCATCTTCCACATAAACCAAACTCGGCACCAAAGGTGCTGTTTGGTGCATTTGCCAGGCAATTTTCGGCAATTCGATTGTTTCTGGTTGTTGGGTCGCTTGATTCCAACGGGCAACTACCGTGTTGCTGGTTCCAAAATCGATGGCAATGGTCATGCTTGTGTTTGTATTCCGCTTTCCGTTACCGTGCTTCAGCTGCGCTTACCACCAGTGGTTTTCGCAGGTAGGGGCAAAATCCTTATTTAAAAACTATACCCTATCCGACCATCGCGAACAACCGCGCCCAAAGGTAGACCCATGGACAGTAGGGGTGCTTCGTGAAGCACCCGTGCTTCGTGAAGCACCCGTGCTTCGTGAAGCACCCGTGCTTCGTGAAGCACCTCGGTGATGCCCATCGGTAGGGGCAACCAACTTCACCACACCGTTTTCATCTTTGACCCAGCCTGTGGCTTCCACCAGGGGTTGCCTGGCATCCCCCATCGTTGGTGTCAGGGAGTTTGGGGATTCCGCCCAAGCGACATCTTCCCCGTTCAAGCGCCAGTCAAGCCAACTAGAAGGTTGGTTGGCCAGTTCCGCAGGGGCTGGGGGCAACTGCTGCTTGCCGGAGATAATAAATTCGCTGTCCGCCGCACTATCGCAAGCCGAGGCAATAATGGGCGGTTGCTGTTTGATACTAGCCTCCCCCTGCAAAAAGCCCGACGTGGGGTCAATTTCCGGCGTATCGATGCTGACGGTGCCGTCGAACTGCGACCCGAGTTCTGAGGTGGCGGTAATATCACTTTGGTCGGTGGTGCGTTCGCGAAATTGGGTTCCCAAAATCGTTTCCGCAGTAATTTCCACCCTACCACCGCGCCCTTGGGCAGCATTGGCGGTAATATCGCTGTTTCCCAACGCCCAAATCGTCTCCGCCTCGATTTGAATATTGCCACCATCGGCATTACCAGCATTAGTATTGATGCGACTGCCCCGACGCAACGCCAAAGCATCCGTATCCAAGCGAATATTTCCCCCTGCCCCTGCTTCAGTAGAAGCATTTAAACTGCCCCCATCTTGCAATTCCACCGTATCCGCGATCGCGGATAACGTTCCCGCATCCCCAGGTCCAAAACTATCCACTGCCACCGTTGCCCCATCTGCCACCAACAAGCGATCGGTACTCACCGTCAAATTTCCACCATTGCCCATCGCGATCGCTTGGGGAATATCCACCCGACCGGAAGAAGTCACCAAAGTGGTGGGCAACCCAGTCATCTGTGAAGTACCGCGTATTTCCACCGACTCGGAAGCATTCACCGTCAAGCGGCCGCCATCGCCCCCACCAAGGGTAGCACTGGAAATAATCGCACCTCCGGTAGCCACAAACCGTTTGGTGTTAATCGTCAAATCCCCCGCCGGGGAAGGTCCAAAACTGGTGGTTCCCGGTCCGCTGGTAACCATTCCATCGGCAGAAGTTCCAGAAATTTCCACCGATTCGCTCGCGTTAATCGTAATATCGCCCCCAGGTCCACCCATACGAATGACCGTAGTAGGCAAAGCCACGCCGCTGTTGGTAACCACCAAACTGCCGCCACGTTCGACGAAACGGCGCGTCTGAATAAAAATATCGCCCCCTTCTCCCATGCCGATAATGCTATTGTTAAAAATCCCCGTCGGCAGAAAAGCACCGGGACGGTTGCGGTTCAGCGACACCAATTCCCCAGCCCGTACGATGACATCGCCCCCCGGTCCGTTGCTTAAGGTAGCACTGGAAATAACTGCCCCATCTTGCACCAGCAATTGATTGGCATCGATCGTAATGGTACCGGCAGCGCCAGTACCGCCAAGGGTTGGCGTCAGCATGCCAGCCCCCGTGGTTTCCACAGTATCCCCAGCGCGAACCTTGATGTTGCCCCCTGGTGCCCTGCCGAAGGTGGGACTGTAGAGGTTAGCCCCCGCCAGCACTCGTAGGTCACCGTTGGTATTCAGGGTAATGTTGCCGCTGGGTGCCAGTCCTTGGGTCCCCGTAGCCAAACCGCCCAGACGCGCCGTGGGTGGCAGTTCGCCAGAAAGAGCGGCCCGCAAAAACAAATCCAAACTCTCAAAGCCAGTACCAGCAGCGGTGATGCCCTGTTGCGCACGCACGTTGATATCGCCCCCTGCCCCAGTTGCCAGCGCCGTTGCCGAAATAATAGCAGTGCCCTGCAGCAGCAATTCCCCCGTTTCTATATCGATATTTCCGCCCGTACCAGCTCCGGCCGTATCGCTCGACAAGCTGGTGAAGTGGTTCGGATCCATTCCCCTGAGGGCAACAGCTTCCCGAGCACGAATGGTGAGATGGCCGCCCTCGCCAGCCCCTCTGGTGCCAGTGGAAACCGTAGACCCTCCTTGCAAAGCCATGGCCGGTGCTTCTACGGTGATATTGCCACCCCGACCGCTGCCGATGGTTTGGGTGGAAATCGAACTGCCGCCAGCTACGGTCAGGGTATCTGTCGCTTGTAGGGTCAAATCGCTACCGTCGAGGTTGCCTTGGGTAGTGCCTACCACCTGCGATCCATCGAGGATGGCAATGCGGTTCCCCACTAACTGTATGCTGCCGCTGCCAATGCCGCTGGTGTCGATCGCACTTTGTTGGGAAAGGGCAATATCGCCAAAGCTGTTTGTGCTGCTGTAGTCGAAGCGAAACCCACTGGCGGTGGGAATCATAGCTACCGAAGCGGCGCTCCCTACGCTGCCCACTTCAATGTGTCCGTTAGCTGCAGCCAAACGCCCGCCTGTCAACGTAACGTCGCTGCCAATGACAGCTAGGGTTTGACTGGGGGAAACTTGCAGGTTGGCACCGGGTTGGACCGCTAAGACCCCCGGCCGATTTCCCCACTGCAAACCTAGGGGAATGTTGATGCTTAAGCTAGCTGAAGTGGCCGGTTCGCTGGCGCTGTAAACCCGACCATCGGGAAATTCAATTGTCACGGCTGTGGTTCCCACAAAGGAACCGCCAATGTCTAAACGCGCGTTTTCACCAAAGACAAGGCCGTTGGGATTGAGCAAAAATAAGTTGGCGGTACCGTTGGCTGCTAGGGTGCCATCGATGCTAGAGGGGCGATCGCCGGTGACGCGCGTAATGATATTGCGAATGGCAGCAGCATTTTCAAACTTAACCAATTGCCCCCTGGGAATGGAAAATTCCCGAAAGCTATGGAAAAGATTGCTACCGGCTGGGGTACCGCCGTCGATGGTGAGGGTATGGTTTTCGTTGCGAACGGTGGAATTTTGCGGCAAGGTATTGTCGGGAAGGATTTGGGTGTTCGCTACCGACCCTACCGATATCCACCAGCAGACGGACCATCCAGCGACAGCAAAGCAAGTACGGGGGAAGGAAAAGTCAGGGGATTTCATGGTCGATACGGTTGGTTTCTAGATATTTTTCGGTTGTGGAAACATACCGCCTATTTTATCGATATCCCCGTCTTTTGGCGATGGTACTGGTCTTCCGGACCATCGCGAACAATTTTTTCTGGGAATGAGAAAATCGCGATCGCTGCTGGTGGTTATCGCGCACAGGAAGCCCTGCTAGGGGAAGGGCCACAATGGTTTCGCTTGTGCCAACTGTTGCTGCAGTCAAAGGTGCGGCGGTTTCGGTCCAGCCTACTTTTACCTGACCCAACCGCCAGTCAAGCCAGGTAGAAGCTTGGTTGTTGGTTAGTTCTGCAGGTGTAGGGGGTAAATTTTCTCGGCCGGAAATTACAAATTCACTGCCGGCAGCGCGATCGCCGGTAACGCGCGTAATTATATTTTGAATCGCGGCTGCGTTGTCAAACCTTACTGAGGTATGCTCAGGAATAGAAAACTCCTGAAAGCTATGGAAAAGATTACTACCGGCTGTGGTTCCTCCCTCAATTGTTAGCGTACGGTGGCGATTTTCCTTCGGAGAGGCTTCGCGATCGCGATCGCGAAAATTTTGGGGAAGCGTCCCATCAGGAACAATTTGAGCCACGGTGCCTGGGGCGATCGCTGCCCATAAGCAGAAAGACCATCCGGCTACGGCAACACGGCCATAGCATGCCGTAAGATTCAGAACATTCATATTATCCTGTTTTTTCCGAAAGAACCGTTTCCTTTTTCATTTATATACTTAGACCTATCTATTTAAATTCATGCAGAACCGCTGAAAATCAGTCCAAATTGCTCCCTCTCCGTTCATAGGGAACAGGGAGGAAAAAATAGGGAACAAAACAAGATAATAGGGAACAGAAAGACTATTTTGGGTAGAAAAAAGGAAACAAAAGTATCCCCTTCCGGGGACGGAAGATTTGATAGGATAGCTAACAAAGAATAAGATACCGTTTGAGTCATGCCGCGTCACCAACACAAGCTACACTCAACAACCGCTACGGTTCTCTCAGAAGACAACACCTGGCCTGCGGATAGTTCGCTGGTGGGGTTGGTTTTCGAGCTTTCCCCCAAAAAGGATGTATCCCTATTTCCGCAATATGCCATTGGGTTGCACGCTTGGTTTCTCGACCAAGTGCGATCGCAAGACCCAGAGCTATCTGCCTACCTGCACGACGGTCAGTCGGAAAAACCCTTTACCGTCTCTCGTTTGGAAGGTGACTTGGAAAATAGCGGTAGGCAAGTGCTGCTGCGCGCGGAATCTAGCTATCGTTGGTACGTCACAGCTCTATCGGCAACGGTGGCAGAATGGATGCGGGAGTGGCTGCAAGACCCACCCGAAGTGGTAGAGCTGCACAATGCCCCATTGCGGATTAACGCCATTCGCCTTTCCCATCCCCCCACCAGCTACCAGCAGTTGTGGCGAACCAAACCCTTGCGTTCGGTAACGTTAAGTTTTGTTAGTCCTACGGGATTTCGCCACAAAGGGCACCACTTACCTTTGCCGGTACCGGTGAATGTATTTCACAGCTACCTGCGCCGTTGGAATGATTTTTCGGAAATGCCTTTCGATACCGATGCTTTTTTGAAGTGGGTAGACGAACACATTGCGATCGCGCGCCACCAGGTATCCTCCGTCAAAGTAGCAGCGGGCAAGCGGGGGTCGATTACCGGCTTTACCGGCGAAGTAGAATTTTGCGTCAGTACCCAAGGGCGGCAGTATCCAGAATTCCAGCAGCTCTTTTCCGCCCTCGCCAACTTAGCCCCCTACTGCGGCACCGGTCACAAAACCCCCTTTGGTTTGGGGCAAACCCGGCGGGGGCATCAAAAAAGCAACGTTCAATCGGAAATTTTGCCCGTAGAAGACCAACTCGCCCAGCGCATCGAACAGCTGACACAAATTCTTTTAGCCACCCAAAAACGCACGGGGGGCACCCGCGCCCATTCCGTTTGTGAAATTCGGGCGACCATTTTAGCCAGGCGCGAGTTTGGCGAATCCCTGCAAGCGATCGCGCAAGATTTGCAAATGCCTTACGAAACCGTGAAAAGCTACGTAAAGCTGGCACGCCGGGCCTTAAAAGCATAAGCACCTACGTATTTCCCTGGTCGCCCTTGCCTTGCACGCCTTTGACAATCCGCGAAAGCTCGGTTTTCTCGTCCACCCCCACGCGGGTGGGCGAACCGGTAATAATGCGTTCGTAGTTGCGAAACGAATCCTTCAACTCCGGACCCACACCGGTAATCGTGTATTCGCGAATCCCCTTATCGTGCCAGGAACCGCGCATTTTAAACACGTTAATCGCCCGCGCCATTTCCCCGCGAATTTCCACATACTGCAGCATTAAAATCGTGTCGGTAATGGTGGAAATATGGGAGTCGGTAATGGAATTAGACCCCAAAAATTGGTCGGTGGTATTGGTGAAAAAGCCAGTGATTTCCTCCTGCTTGGCATAGCCGGTCACCCCAATCACGAACTGGCGGAAAGCATTGTTGCTCACCCCGCGTGCCAAAGCCGACAGGGAGTCAATTGCCAGTCGGGTGGGCTTCATGGCAGCAATTTCAGTTTTGATAATTTGCAGGTGGTCTTCCAATCCCGCCGATTCCGGATAGGCACAAATAATTTTCAGCAAGCCCCGCTTTTCCATTTCCTCAAAGTCAATGCCCCAGGATTGGGCGTTGCGCAGCAGTTGGGCGCGGGATTCTTCGTAGGCAAACAAAATGGCGGGTTCTCCTTGCTGGCAGCCTTCTTCCAAGAATTTGCTCACCAGCAGGGTTTTGCCGGTCCCGGTAGCGCCAGTAGCCAGGATAATAGAGTCTTTGAAAAAGCCACCGCCGCACATTTTATCCAATGCTTGCACGCCGGAGGAAACGCGCACGTTGGAAGAGCGTTGGGTCAGACGCATGGCACCCAACGGGAAGATGTTAATGCCCTCGTTGGTGATGGTGAAGGGATATTCCCCTTTCATGTGGGTGGTACCCCGCAGCTTCAAAATTTCAATGGTCCGCCGCCGCCGTTCTCCTTCGATGACGTTGCGAACGATGACCACATTGTCGGAGACAAATTCTTCCACGCCAAAGCGCGCTACGGCACCGTATTCGCTTTCCCGTTCCGTGGTCATAATAGTGGTGACCCCCAACTGCTTCAAACGGGCAACCAGGCGAAAAATTTCCCGCCGTACCACCAAAGCAGCATCGTATTGTTGAAAAACGGCGGTGATGGAGTCGATGGAGACGCGCTTGGCTTTATATTTGCGAATGGCGTACTGCAGCCGTTCGATGAGCGCCGATAGGTCGAAGTTGCCCACCACTTCCTGACCTTCTGGGTCTGGGGAGGCATCGAGGATAAAAGATTTCCCTTCGTAGATTAGTTGTTGTATGTCCCAGCCAAAGCTACAAGCATTTTTAATGATATCTGTAGGCGATTCTTCAAAAGTTACAAATACACCAGGTTCGTCAAAACGAACGATGCCATTATACAGAAATTGAACGGCAAATAAAGTTTTTCCCGTTCCCGATGTCCCACTGACCAATGTGGTTCTA
This sequence comes from Geitlerinema sp. PCC 9228, assembly GCF_001870905.1. Classification (NCBI taxonomy): domain Bacteria; kingdom Bacillati; phylum Cyanobacteriota; class Cyanophyceae; order Geitlerinematales; family Geitlerinemataceae; genus Geitlerinema; species Geitlerinema sp. PCC 9228. The sequence continues at coordinate 2,300 of NZ_LNDC01000120.1, read as the reverse complement.
CCAACGGGCAACCCACCGTGACTGATATCGTCAAATCCCTCGATTGTGGTGCGGATTTTTTCTACGCTTTCAATTGCTTTGGGAGCGAACTCTTGTTCTGGACTGTTCGATGTCATTTTGATTGCATGCTAAAGGATCGCGAAAATTTACCAAGATTCAATGGAAAGTTTTTTATGGCTTGGAGATTGGCTTAGTGATAGCTAAATTGTAACCGATGAAAGCCGATAACAAAACAATAAAAACTCGGAAAGTAGATGGGGCAGCCATTGCAAAGTTCCTTTTACATTTCGGTGTCGTCTTCTCGTAGTTCTTCGTATAGCAAATCCAAGCCAATTAGTACTTTTTCGCGGTCGGAAAGGTCGCCGATGATTTTGCGTACGGGTGGGGGAAGGATTTTGGAGAGGGTAGGGGTGGCTAAAATTTTGTCTTCTTCCGCAAGTTGGGGATTTTTGAGTACGTCGATGACTTTCAGGGCGTACACGCCTTGGAATTCCTGTTCGAGAATGTTTTTTAAGGTTTTGAGTGCCCGAACCGAGTTGGGCGTGTTCCCTGCTACGTAAAGCTTTAGGACATAGGTTTTGCGAGAACTCCTCATAGATTTTTTCCAATGCTGGTAGGCGAACGGTGGACAGAATGGGTGGCTGCAGGCAAGCTCCAAAAAGTCTCGGATGGAAGCTGGGAGCAATTGTTAGTCACTTTCTGAAGATTCCCTGGGAATGGAGCGGCGATACATTTCGCATAAATGAGATATTGTATCAATTAAGGTCAGGCGATAGTCAAGGAGAATTTCCTCGCTGCGCCCTTCCAATTGCAACTGTTTGGAAAATTCGTCCATCAGGTTCATGTGAAGTTCGACAATTTGTGTGGCGGAAATATCTGAGAAGAAGGCTAGGTTAACAAATTCGTCTATTTTCGCATTGACAGTGCGATCGTCCCCGGCAAAGTAATTGATGATAATTTCTCGGTATCTATATTCTAATTCTTCTAGGAATTTCTTTTGCTCGGAGCGCGATAAATGGCGAAAGAAATTTTCGGGGTTGCGTTTGTAGTACACGCCCAGATATCCCAATCGTTCTTTGAGTTTTTCTGCTAGACGATGCTGGTGGGTAGCGACAAAATGGTAGCTTTCTTCAGCATCCACCATGGCTTGGCTGGGGGGTATGCTTTCGCTGGAAAAACTATGAGGTGCGCGTTTGAGAAATTGTGCGATCGCGTTTTCCATCCCAGCTTCTAACAAATCCAGTTCTTCGGCGGCCACCACCACTTCCGCATTGTGGTAAACCGTATAGGGAAAAGCGTTGGAGGTGGATAGGGGAGGCATTTGATGGGTGGTTGCCGACAGGGATTCGGATAAGTTTTCCAATTGCGTGCCCTCTGTATCGTGTAGGGGGGTAGGCATGGTAGCTAGCACCACAGCGGGTAAAAAGGTGGCGCGATCGCGCAAGTGCTGCACGACCAAAGGCAGCGAAGAGGTAAACTGTAAGATCAAACAATCGATGTAGTGTTTGTGGTGTTCCACAAAGTTCAGAAATTCCGTCTCCGTAGAAAACCGCTCAATAGCGTATCGTTCGCCGCCTAACCTGTCATCAATTTCGGCAGCGAGCGCATCGGAAGGTAAAAACATACAGATGGCAAAGTGTGGGGACAAGGGTTTCTCGCAGCTAACACAGAACAAGGAATAAGAGGGCGACGCCAGCAACGCCAGCGATTCTCCGTACCAGACGCTTCGCGATCGCGCTGTGGAATTTCGGGAGCTGCTGGAATTAAGGAATTTTCCCACTCCAGCCAGGCCAAATGCTCCCAAAAACCTAAAAATATTATTAAACTGCTGTTATCTTACCAAAAATAACGATTTGTAATCAAATGTCAAAAACCTTGAGTAGAAGCAGGTGGACAAAGTCATAATGAACCTGTAACCAACCAGTTTAGCGGTGCGCCAGTCGGAAGAAGTTTGCTGAACACAACGCAACAGGATAGACAAGGCAGAACCAAAGCCAAACCATGACGCTTAGCCAAACTGATTCTTTACGAAAAAAAGACGGGAGCTTGAAAGCCCTGCCTCTTTCCCAGCCGGGAGGAAAAGCTCCCCGTGCGGCTTTAGCCGCCGTCACCATCAAGTCCATGTACTAGGATCTAGAAAAGCAGGCGAAATTTTTTAAACCTATTTTTGTTCATCATGTTGACTCTCAGCTACGAATTTAAGCTCAAACCGACAGGCCGCCAGGCTCAAACGATGGAGTCGTGGTGGGAAATCTGTCGGCAAGTTGGCAATGATGGGCTGAGAGAACGCCAAGATGGGG
>NZ_LNDC01000119.1 GCF_001870905.1 Geitlerinema sp. PCC 9228 | reverse complement strand
CGGCTGGGATGATGTATTCCTTCTGGAGACTGCAAGCATTGACCGGGCACTTTCGACTGTCGATCCAGTCTTTGCGTTCCCCGAGCGCGTGGTTATAGACCTGGCGGCAAGTCTCCAGCCAATTAAGCATCTGGAGTTCCGGTTCCAGATCTGGGTAAATCCGGTATAAGTAGGTCAATACAAGCATGTATTATAGCTTAGGGAAATAGCAATGCTCCTAGGAATAGCAAAAAGAGTTTGGCGACTCCGTTTCACTCCATGGCCTCGGCTTCGATCCCGACACTTGCCTTCGGCAGAGTGCGGGGCTTCCCGCCGATTAAGTTAACAAGAAGCATTTGGTGGCGATGGCACCTTAAGCGCCGGTTTGCTGGCAAAGCCTAGGCGTACGGGAGAAAAGACCATCGCTTGTCCTCTCCTATACAATAACATTTCCTTTTGTCAGCGCCATCTAGTAGGAAGAGGGGGGGTGGGGGCATGGGAGCATCAGGGCAGGGGAGATCGAGATAAATTAATTTCCTAAACTTCCCGCGCTTGGTCTCTCCCACCCTCAGCCACTTCCCATCCCAACCAGGCAATAGTCTAGCCAGTATTGCGCATGCCTGCGGCAATGCCGTTGATGGTGAGCAAGGCCCCACGGATGAGTTCGCTCTTGCTGTAGCGTGAATGCACCATGCCAGCGGCGCTGTTGGTTTCGTACTGGCGTAGGCGTTTCAGTAAGGAAGCCTGTAGCAGTCCTAGGGGAATAATGGTGCGATTGCGCAGTTGTACCGAACGCTGCAAGCTGGGGTCGCCATCGAGCAAGCGTTGGTGTTTGGTAATGTCGAGGACCAGTTTTTTGGTGAGCTGGTATTCGGCAGAAATTTGCTCGAACAGGGCATAAAACCGGGGATAGTCCTCGGAGGAACTCAGTTCGCGGACGTAGTGGTGGGCAATTTGCAGGTCTACTTTGGCTAGGGTCATTTCTACCTTGGAGATAACCATCTTGAAGAAGGGCCATTTTTGGTAGAAATAGCGCAACAGTTTCATGTGTTCTTCTGGTTCTTGTTCCAGAAATTCCTGCAACGCCGTGCCCACGCCGTACCATGCCGGTACCAAAAAGCGGGTTTGGGTCCAGCTAAACACCCAAGGAATGGCCCGCAGGCTGCTCAGGTCTTGGTTGCCGCTGCGACGGCGGGCGGGGCGGGAGGAAATTTGCAGCTGGCTGATTTCGGCGATGGGGGTGACTTGGGTAAAGAAGTCGATAAAATCGGGCTGTTCGTAAATTAAAGCACGATAGTGCCGTCGCGATCGCGCGGCCAGCTCTTCCATGATTTCGTTCCAGGGTTCGATGTCGTCGAAACCGCTGCCCAACAGGCTAGCTTCCAAAGTGGCGGAACTAATAATTTCCAAGTTGTACAGGGCCAAATCGGGCAAGGAATATTTGGAAGCCAGCACTTCTCCCTGTTCGGTAATTTTAATGCGACCGTCGATGCTGTTGCCCGGTTGGGCCAAAATCGCCTCGTAGGCAGGACCACCGCCGCGCCCTACGGAACCGCCGCGACCGTGGAAGATGCGCAGGTTGACGCCGTAGGGTTCTACAACTGCTTGCAGGGATTTTTGGGCTTTGTGAATTTCCCAGTTGCTGCTGAGAAATCCGGAGTCTTTGTTGCTGTCGCTGTAGCCCAACATCACTTCCTGCAAATCCCGGGTCATGGGGTTGGGAGGAACTACATCTGGGGATTTACCGCCGCGCAGCAGGGAACGGTACAGGGGCAGGTCCATGAGTTGCTGCATCACCGAAGGTGCCCGCTTCAAGTCTTCCACGGTTTCAAACAAGGGCACCACGTGCAGGGTTCCGGAACCGCTGACTGGGTCGTACAGCCCCGCTTCTTTTGCCAGCAGCAAGACTTCCAGGATGTCGCTGACCTGGGTACACATGGAAATGATGTAGGTATGGCAGATATGCAGCCCAAATTCTTGCTGCAGCCGGCGCACCACCCGTAGGGTTTCGATGATTTTTTGGGTGGTTTCGGAACTGGGGAATTCCGGGGGAATTAGGGGACGGCGGGTTTGCAGTTCTGCGGTGAGCCACTCGGTGCGTTCGGCTTCGGAAAGTTCTGAGTAAGGTTTGGGGAGAATTTGCAGGTACTCAGCAATTTCCGCGATCGCTTCTTCGTGGCGGGAAGATTCCTGGCGAATGTCCAAATGGGCTAAGTGAAATCCGTAAATGGACACTTGGCTGATGAGTTTTTCCAGTTCGCTGCTAGCCAGCCCAGTTTCCTGCAAGGACCGCTGGATTAGGTTCAGTTCTTCCAGCAACTCGTCGCCGGAACGGTAGATGGGTGGGGGATTTTCTTGGGTGGTGGGTTTTCCTTCTTGGGCCGTGCTGCTGCTGCCTTCGTACAGCCGCCAGTTGCGTTCTTTGGTATTTTGAATCCGCTGCAGCATGTAGCAAAGTTTCAACCGATAGGGTTCCTGGCGGTAGCGAATCGCCAGTTGGTCGTACACTTCACTCATTTGCAGGCGGTCTTTTTCCAACGATTCCAACAGCTCTGGCAGTACGTCGCTCCAGTGCAGGGACAAACTGAGCAGTTCGGTCAACTCTTGCAGGGATTTTTCGTATTTTTCCAGCACCAAGTGGCGCTGGTAGCAGGCGGTCCGCCAGGTAATTTCTGGGGTAACGGAAGGGTTGCCGTCGCGGTCGGCCCCCACCCAGGAACCGAATTTGCAGAAATTGTAGGCAGGCAGTTCCAAACTGGGAAAATTGGCTTTGACTTCCTGTTCCAGGCGTTTGTAAAGCTGCGGGGCGATATCAAATAGAACTTCGTTGAAGTAGTGCAGGGAATATTCCACCTCGTCCAATACCGACGGTTTGAACTGGTGCAATTCGTCGGTACGCCACCACAGCCCAATTTCTTCGCACAGTTGCTGTTTGAGGGATTCTGCTTCCCAAGAGGTGCTATTACCGCTATATTCGGGAATGCCTTCCGCTTCGTCCAACCGCTTCATTAAGTAAGCAATGCGCCGCTGCTTGGTACGAATGGTCCGGCGGGCAATTTCGGTGGGGTGAGCGGTAAAGACGAGGCGGATGTCCAAACGATTGAGCAACTGCTGGATGCGTTGCGGCGGTACGTTGAGGCGGCGCAATTTGGGGAGAAGTTTGCGAAAGGTGTCTGATTTGTGGCTGGTGGGGTTGGCCTCGGAGGTAGCAACGCTTTTCACTTCGTTGAGGGCCGCCAGCTTGCCCAGAAATGATTCGGTGTCGCTGCTATGGTCCGAACCGTTGGTCTTGGTATTGGTTTCGCGGGTAGCCCAGGTATCGGCGCGGCTTTCGCGCAGCTGTTCCCGCTGTTCGTAGTGTTGTTCGACGATGTTGATGAGTTGGAAGTATAGGGCAAAGGCGCGGGCCATGCGGATGGCGGCGTTGATATCCAACTGCTGCACTACTTGCATGGCTTGGGATTCGGAAATCTGGGCGGGAGCTTGCCCTTCCGGGGACTTCATCGACAGAATTTGGCTTAAAAGGCTGGCCAAATCGGCACCGCACTCTTGGTGTAGCACCGCTTCCCATAGCTGAGCTACCAAATTCAGGCGGCGACGCAGCCACAATTCGGATGAAGTGGCGGGAAATGTCATTCCCGACTCTGGTGGCTGATGGCTGGTTGCATTGGCGATCGCTTCGTTATAGAACTGCATACCCTTCCCACATGAACCTGCTGTTCGCTAGGCGGTTCGACGATACTTAACTGCAAAGGGGAATTTTCTACCAATAGGCAAGAGTGGTTTGCCTGATTTGGCGGGGTTGGCAATCGCCACGGTCAAACCCAACCTTGCGTCAATCGCCAACCGATGGAAATTCCCTGACGGCAGCCAGCGAAGCTCGGTACTTCCCTGGCGGCTACTATATTGTTTTCTTGTATGCTTTTAGTATCTCATCTACGTCCGCGATCGCAAGCGGTTGTTTGGTCAATTTTTGGATTTTTTGAAAGTCGGGATCGGAGGTGGGGACATGGGGGCATCGGATCGAACAACCAATTGGATCTCCCACGCTGGGTACGCTGGGTACGCTCACTCCGGTTGCGAGGACTGGGGAACTTCCAAAATCGGCAGGCGATCGCCGCGAAAGGCTTCTTCGCTGAGTTCTCCTAACTCGTTGGCGAAGTTTTCCACAGCACGTATTCCCGCCGTAGCTAGTAACATGGGGATGGTAGCTGCAGCCAGTCCCAGGTCGGTAAACTCGGCAGCGATCGCGGCGAGGTCTTGATTTTCTGGCTGGGATGGATTGGTTTCGGGCAGGTTGCTGCTAGAGGATGTCATCATTTGCTAACTTTTTTCTGAAATCTTGACAGTCTGGGGGAGAGTCGGTGGCGAACCAACTGTTCTTTTCCCAGGTGGTAGCGGCACCTATTATAGCAAGCCATATGCTATATCTTGGGAAAAGATATCCCATGCCGGTACGCATTACCATCTCAATCGGGCTTCGCTCGTTTCACTTGTCCTACATGCTGTTGCCCAATTTCCCATGTTAAACCTCCATCCAGACACGCCCTCCCGTGCCCATAGAGCCCTACAACAGTGGGTATGCCAAACCCTACAAGTACCTGCCCGGCAAATACGAGTGCAATTTCAAGCAAACCAGTTGGAAGTTTTTCTGGAAGGGTATCCCACGCCTCCTGTGGAACGGATGCTGGGGCAGCTGACCGACGGATGGCGCTGGGGTCGACAACACCAGCAGTTGCCAGAGGCGGCGGCTGCCATCGAACGGATTTTGCTCTACGGATACCGCCAGCAACTCCCTGCTCAGGAAAATCTTGCCGATCCGCAAGCCCATACCTGGAAGTTGGAAGTGGCTGTACCCAATTGGTCTCCAGGGGGGAACAACCATCAGAGTGAGGCAGGTAGGGGCGATCGCGAGGGATTTTACCAGGCGCGCCAGGGCAATCTAGAAGCGATCGCGGCTTTCGTGCAAACGGGATTTGCTGGTTTGGGGGTACGTTTGCGGGTAACAGCACGGTGGAAACCCCTGCCCCATGCCGACGGTACCATCAATGCTGCTTCGCCGCAGCGGTTGGTGCTGGTTTGTACGGCCAAAACTTCCCCCGACCCAGAAGTGGTCGCCGACCCCATTAGCCGACATTTGCGATCGCTGGGGGGGATTGCCGTAGAAGGGTCCCTGGCTACAGCGCGGGATGCTATTATCCAATACCATACATTAGAAACCCGTCGTACGTCGGGAGCAACGGGTTGGACCCTATGGGTAGACCTGCGGCCAGCCAGGGAAATTTTGCAAACCTGGGCGTATTGGGGAGATGGAGAAGCGATCGCGCGCTTGCTACTGGCGGCGGCCCCTTCCAGTGCTTGGCAGGTGTGGGGAGAAGTGAAAGGCACCACCCTGCACATCTTCGTTTCTCAAATGGGGGCTGAGGGGTTGGCACCTCCCATGCGACCAGCGACCCTACAGTGGATCGTACCAGCTTTACAAAAAATCGCGCCCACGGGCATTCAAGCCGCCACCATCTACGGTGCCCGTGGTACCAGCAACAATGCCATCCATTCCGCCACTGCGCCGGCGTGGGTGCATTGGACCAACTTGCCTCGGGCAGATGTGCCACCCGCCCAAGAACAGGCGCGCGGTGGCAATACGACTGCGCTGGCCTTTCTGTTGGAACGGCTGCTCACCCCCAGTTTGGATAGCAAGCTGGCTACCGGCGGGGTACGGGTACGCTGTCGCTGGCGGTCCTCTCTGCTGCATATTATGGTCGATGCCCCCACTTCCCCCGAACGCGATCGCGTGGCCCCAGCCATTACCGCGTACGTAGCGGGGTTGGAAATTCCCCAGTTGGCAGGCATACGGGTATACGGGCGTCGTTCCGGCATGCGATCGCCTGCTTGGAAATACCGTTGGGATCCAACTCCAACCCCAGATCCCAGCATGTTTGCCCGCGAAGCTGCCCAAGCAGTCACTGCTGCTCCCACACCAGCCCCAGCCCCGGCACCTGCCCCCACTGCAGCGCCAGAAACCACCCCTGGATGGATGGCCCGCCTGTTATTAGGAACCGGCTTGTTGTTGCCGCAATCGGTTTCTCCTAGCAAATTGGGCATTCTACTAGCAACCATCCTCAGTTTGCTACTTGCCTACCAAGCCGACCGCTGGTTGGGCGTTTTGGTCCCCACCGCCAGCGAATCGGAAACCAACGCTACCCAGTCCCCACCCACCCCCAACCCATCCTTGGAAAATGGGGATAACGCCAACCTCGATTTTTCTGGAATTCGCCTATCCGATGAGAAAGCCAACCAAGAAGACATTTTCAACCGTTCCCAATTCACCCAAAAAAGCAGCCCCACCTGGTCGAAACGCAGCGTTTGCCATCCCGATTTTTGGCCCGACCAGCCAGTTAGCGACGACTGCCAGCCCGTGGTTCCCCTAGACTATCCCACCTTCAACGCGACCCAAGTAGACCGGAAGCTGGCGCTGTACAAACGGTACTTGCAGCAATTTGGCACCCCTGATGTCTTGGTGGTAGGAAGTTCCCGGGCTTTGCGGGGGGTAGACCCGGCGGTTTTGCGTGCGGAACTGGCGCAACAGGGCTATGAAGATATCCGAGTTTTCAACATGGCTGTCAATGGAGCTACCGCGCAGGTGGTGGATTTTATGGTGCGGGAGTTGTTACCCGTTGCCTACGTACCGAATTTGGTTGTGTGGGCGGATGGTGCCCGTGCTTTCAACAGCGGTCGCAAAGATATTACCTACAATGCTATTGCTGCTTCCCGTGGCTACCAGCAACTGGCAAATAGCGATACGCGCCCCATTCCCAGCCCCGACCCCAAACCAGTTGCCCAAGAACCGGAATCCACCGCGCCGGAATTGTCTTTAGATACTTCTGTCCAAGAGGTCAACCGATGGCTGCAGGAACAGCTAGCGGCAACCTCGCAAACCTACGACCGCAGGGAGCAACTGCTGGCTTACCTGCAAGCAGGATTCCGCCAAGGCTACACCGCTCTAGTACCACAACCGTGGCAATCCCTTCTCCCCACGCCCACACCGCCACCGGAAGACCCAACTCGCACAGTCGATACCAATCAATTTGATTTTACGGGGTTTTTGCCCATTGAGGTGCGTTTTAACCCGGAAACTTATTACGAAAAACATCCAAAAGTGAGTGGGAAATATGACCGAGACTATCAAGATTTTTCTTTAGACGGCGAACAGCAGCAAGCTACTCGGCGGTTGCTTGACTATACGGAGGCGCACGATATAAAACTGGTTTTTGTGAATTTACCTTTGACAGAGCAATATTTAGATCCGGTACGCAGTGCTTACGAAAAACAGTTTCAGCAGCATATGTTGCGTTTAGCCATGGAACGAGACTTTCACTTTCGAGATTTATCCCAGCTCTGGCCGAACAAGTACAAGTATTTTTCCGACCCCAGCCATCTGAACCGCTATGGGGCTTACCGGGTATCCCAGGAGCTGGCGGCAGATCCGATGGTTCCTTGGGTGTCTGAGGAAGAGTAGGGGTAGCGCCCCTGTGCCTACCCCTAGAGGTAGCGCCCCTGTGCCTACCCCTAGAGGTAGCGCCCCTGTGCCTACCCCTAGATGGTTCCTTTTCTGAAAAACAACAATTGTATGGAATTGGCCAATTCCCCTGGCAGGGGCGCTCACGCGTTGCGCCCCTACAAAAATGCCTCTCTTATCTCTTGCAGATTATTAAGGAAATGGTATGATTTGTGTCTCCCATGTCCCGATGTCCCGATGCTCCTACGCTCCCTATCTCCCCAAATCCCACTCCGGTGGTGCCATATTATTGCCCACCTCGTCAGTGGCATCGCTGGGGCTGTGTTTGGCAGAGGGGGATAGGATAGTTTCGGTGTCGGGTTCGGCGGTGGGGGGTGATGCTTGGGTGTTGTCTGCCAGCCAGACTACGCTGCCTAAGGCAGTGCCAAACACCGCAGCATATCCTAAATACATGGAAGGTGAATTTACTGAGATTTCCTGCGAGGAAACTTTACCGTGCCAAGAAGGAATTCCATTATTAGGAGATTTGGGCAAGTAAGAGAGCAGGGAATCGCTATTTATACCTAAAGTTTTACTAATGCGACTAATAAAACCACGGATATAAATATCTTCCGGGAGCTTGTCTAGTTCGCCGGCTTCTAATGCTTGAATTTGATAAATGGGAATAAATGTTTGGTGGTGGAGCTGTTGGAGGGAAAGCGATCGCGCTTTTCTGGCTTTTTGTAGAGTTTGACCGATTTGTCGCAGTCGTCCTGCAAATGTGGTGGGAAGGTTGTCGGCACTGTCATTTGAGCAGGAGGGGGGGTTTGCCGGTGGGTCGTTTTTTCCCAAAAGGCGATCGGCGATTTGAGAAATTTTTGGCCACGGTTGGTTCTGGGTTACGTTTGACTGAGCCGATGGAGACCTTTGCGATAAGTAGGGGGAAGGTACAAAGTCCAAATCCGGGTCGTCGTCGCTGTCGCTGGTGTCGCTATCCTGGTTGGCAGGGGTTAAGGTGTATTGCTGGGCGATTTCCTGGCAAGCGAGCTGAATGGCTTGGCGGCAGTTGACTTCGATCGCATGTTTGATGGCTTTCCGTTTGCGCTCTGGCAATTTTTCCAGGGCGGCGGTGGTACGCTGGAAGATGTCGCTATTGTACAGCGCGGTTTCCACTTGCGCTGCGATCGCTTTTTGTTCTTCCGGCGAAAGCTGTGGAGTTGGAGGGGTTGTGGGTTGGCAGGAAGATTTTGGTGCGGAAGTCATATTGGGTGCATTTTAAGATAGTCTCGTAGGTACTTTGTTCGCAGCGATCGCGTGGATTCCGGAAAGTTGGAACTGGGGGGTCGGGGCGTGGAAGACACTTGATTTTCTAAATCTAATCTCCTAATCTTCCCAACTCCCAAACTTCCGATGCTCCGTACGCTTCTACATAAACCTACATAGCAACGCAACCCACTATGAACTTCTCAGCAGCACCAATTCTATATTTTTGCTTTCTCGCGGCGGTTTTTGTCGTGTACTGGGGGGTTGCCTGGTCGTGGTGGCGGCAGTTGGTGGTGGTGGTGGTGAGTGTGGCTTTTTACGCTTCTTTGGATTGGCAATATTTGCCGCTGCTGTTGGTGAGTACGGTTTTGAATTTTACCTTAGCTCTAGCGATCGCGAATGCTGGGGAAGGTATCTCGGAGGAGGCTGCAAGACACCGCCACCAGACTTGGTTGTTGAGTTTGGGGGTGGGGTTGAATGTGTTGTTGCTGTTTTTGTACAAGTACGGCACGTTTTTTTGGGAATCGGTGGGGAGTGCGATAAGTTGGTCGTTTTTGGGGGAGGAGGCAGCTTGGCTACAGGGGTCGCTGGTGGCACCGTTGGGGCTGAGTTTTTTCTGTTTTGAGTTTATTTCTTATTTGGTGGATGTGTATCGCGGAGAGGCACCCAGTCGCAATCCTCTGAAGTTTGCTGCTTATAAGTTATTTTTTCCTAAGTTGGTAGCTGGACCCATTACCCGATATGGGGAGATGGAACCGCAGTTGCGCCAGCGGGGTTTTTTGCCGCGCAGTTCCATGGTGGTGGAAGGGTTGTGGTCCATTGCTACGGGGGCAATAAAAAAGGCGATTCTGGCAGACCGCTTGGCGATTTATGTCAATTTGACGTTTGAGAATTTGCAGCGGGCGGGAAGTGCGGATTTGTGGATGGCTACGGTTGCTTATGGGTTGCAGCTGTATTTGGATTTTAGCGGTTATGTGGATATTGCCCGGGGTAGTGCGATGTTGTTGGGGATTACCCTGCCGCAAAATTTCCGTTTTCCCTATTTGAGTTCCAGTATTGCAGATTTTTGGCGTCGCTGGCACATGACATTGGGGGCGTGGCTGCGCAATTATTTGTATATTCCGTTGGGGGGGTCTCGTCGGGGGTTGCTGCGTACTTGTGTTAATTTGATTGTGGTCATGCTGCTGGCGGGGTTGTGGCATGGTGGGGTTGGTCCGGAAAACGACCCTACGGGATTTTTGATTTGGGGGAGCATTCATGGTGGGGCATTGGCTCTCCATCGGATCAACGACGCGATCGCGCGTAAAGTTGGAATTTGGCAGGCTTGGTGGCAGACGCCGCCGGGGATTTGCTTGGGATGGGGGATGACCCAGGCGACGGTATTTTTTGCATGGATCTTTTTCCGCCTCCCGGAGTGGCAGCAATCTCGCTGGGTGGTGGCACATTTGTGGGGCTATGGGGCTGACGTTCAGTTTTTGCAAAAGGTATATGTGGAGACGTTGGGGCTCGATCGTTTGCAGTTGGTTTCTTTGTTAGGATTGTTGGGCATCGGGATGGTGGTGGCCTATGCTATCCAACAGAGACTTCGTTTACAGTTGAAGTGGTCTATTAAGATGTTTTTGGTGCCCTTATTTTTATATGCGGTTTGGTTGTTTTCTCCGGAGAATACGTTGCCTTATATTTATTTTGATTTCTAGATATAGGTTGGCAGCGATCGCAAATCCCACCGGTAAATATCACAATGCCTTGTAGGGGCCATCCCCCCGTGGTTGCCCTGTTTTTCCCTCTTCCCAAACCCTCCCCTCTCCCCCTCTCCCCACTCCTCCCACTCCTCCCACTCCTCCCACTCCTCCCACTCCTCCCACTCCTCCCACTCCTCCCACTCCCTCCCACTCCTCCCACTCCTCCCACTCCTCCCACTCCTCCCACTCCTCCCACTCCTCCCACTCCTCCCACTCCTCCCCCTCCTCCCACTCCTCCCCCTCCTCCCACTCCTCCCCCTCTCCCACTAACTAAGAAGCCAATCGGAAGGATGGCGAATCATTTTAATCAAACCACCAATTATTCGTTCGTATTGTTGGTAGAGCGATCGCGCCTGGGAAGCATTTAGGTATTGACATTTAACCGCCATTTCCAGCCAAAACTGCGTCTCAGCAGCTTCCGTTTCGCAATCATTGAGCTTAGCCACAAAAGCCGCTTGATACCGCCGCCGTCGCCACGCCTCCACCAAATTCGCACAAACAGACCGCGACGAACGTCTGATTTGGTCGGTTAGTCCATATCGCTCTTCCACGGGAAACTTTTTTGAAACTTCAAAAATTTCCATCGCCGCATCAAAAGCCAACTGATAGATATCCAAATCTCGATGGCTATTTATCGCCTTTCTCATCTCTTCCCACCTATCCTATCCCATCTTAGACATAATATAAATAAACTAAATTTCTATTATCATACCATCCAACCTTCCTTCTCCCCCACACCTTCATATTTTTTATCTCCCCCTCTCCCCCTCTCCCCCTCCTCCCCCTCTCCCACTCCTCCCCCTCCTCCCACTCCTCCC
>NZ_LNDC01000118.1 GCF_001870905.1 Geitlerinema sp. PCC 9228 | reverse complement strand
GGAGTAGTTAACGCCGACGTTGCTACTGTGAAGCAGGAAGAAACCTTAACGTCTGTGAACGTTTGTTAGTGTTTTAGAGTCGGCATGAAGAATTCCAAAAAGTAAAAAGGCGATGGAAGACAAACCGGACTGGCCCCAACCATCGCCGCATCATAACCGATCGCCAGCCTAGCAAAGAAGTCGTGTTTGCCTACAGATGCAGCCGTCCGCTTGGTTTTCTTGGTTTAAGGTGGGGCCCCAACCCCAAACTGCCCACCCTCAACAGGCGTTACGATCTGGACCTGAACGAGGAACGATCCCACATGGCGTTAGCGGCTGGCGCTTGTCGATCGTTTCTTTTTTTTCAACAATCTACGAATATGAGGAATGCTGAGGTTGAGATTGCGCTCCTGTGCCAGTTTCTGTAAGGTTTGTGGGTGGTTATAAAAACTACTTTGTTCCAAACCAGTTTGAATGTATTCTAAGTCTTCTTCTTGCCAGCGACGGGTTCTACCGGGGCGTGGCGCATCCCACAATCCTTCCAAACCACTTTGTTGCCAGCGATGCAATGTGGTACGCACGGTGGACTCGGCACAATAGAAATAACGGGCAATATCTTGTACCCGCCAACCACAAGCATTAAGACGCACCATTTCCGCACGATCTTTGGTTCTTTGCGGAATATCTCGCGATTTTCTTAATTGAAATAAGGTGCAATCTTCTTCTGGCGATAGGAAAACTCTTAAAGGTGGCGATGACATTTTGATTCGACCCCCAATTGAAAGGAACAGTGCCCCAAAGGAGCATTTTTGGAAAACAATTTTCCCTTAGTAAGTTCCCCGACAAAACCAAGTTCCCCTAATTTTGTTTGGTTCGGCGAAGAACTTTTCATTGGATTTCAATTCGGATGGTGAAAAAGTTGTCTTTTTTGTCTTTAGAGCCTCTACCAACGAAATGACGACTCTAGTTTGGCAAAATTATTTCGATCGTGCAAACCACGAACGGCTCGAAGGGGCGAACTCAGGTGCGAAGGCTTTTTCGCTTTTGGAAGCGATCGCTCGGGGATCGAAGGCAACCCTAAGGGAGGAAGGATCTGGCCATTCCAACTGTAATTGGGTTCTGGATAGCTGTTGCTTGGATCCCCCATGAAATTGCCCCTTTTTCCAGTAGCGAGCCAGCCTCTGAAGACCAGCGGTAGGAATGGGGGCAATCGTAGGATTTTTTGGAGGTAGCATGGAAGGAATGGGAAACCAAATTGAAGTTTCCCTGTTTTTCTATAACAACAGCAACTTAGCAACGGAAATGGTGTTGGCTGGCATCCTACAGCCCAGAAGCTGGTGGTTGATTTGAGGGGAAAGAGGTTTGGTATCGCTTGACAAATAATTAAGTTAAACTCATAATACGAAAGGGAAAAAATAAAAATAAGCAGTCAGCGCGAAAATGCCTGCCAGTAACTGCTTGGGTGCGTCGAGCAATTGCAGATTTGGTTGTTTGTAAAAACAGATGAAAATCAAAATACAGTAGCCAGTGCGATCGAGGGATTTGGCATCTATGGATGTCCCAGGTATTTGGGATAGGGAGGGAAAAGAGTGGATATCTCTGGAAGCGTAAGAATTGCTATCCAATATGTCTCGATGGGACATTCCCTGTCTGACTTTTCCGACAGGTTCTCCGGATGAAGGTGGTCGTTGCACAAAGAATCCCCGTTTTGACCGCATGAATCGGGAGCTTGAAAGCCCTGAAAGCCCTGATTTGTTCACGTACAGGGATAAAAAACCGCCCGTGCTTCAGTCGCCATCAAAATCAAGTGCGCTAAAATTTAGAAAATCAGGCGAAGTTTTATAAATCTATTTTTTTTTCATTATGTTAACTCTCAGCTACGAATTCCAATTCAAACTGACATTCCATCAGGCTCAAGCGATTGAGTCATGGTTGGAAATCTATCGGCAAGTTTGGCATGATGGGCTGAGAGAAGGTAAAGATGGGGTCAAATCCCAAAAATCGCCTGTTAATACTTGCAGCTTAGTTCGTCAGCACCCCCGATTGAAGCACGGGGGCTTCATGCCTCCAGCTTCAGGTAGCTGACCAGCCTAAGTCTGAAACTAACTGACTACGTTTTTCAGGTGAAAACATGATTCCCACCGATGCCCCTCGCCCCACCTATGCCAGCCAGTGCCAGGCATTGACGCCAGCCAAGACCGACCATCCCCCACTGAAAGTTCCTCACTCGCAAGTTTTGAACCAACCCTCAGATGTTTGGAGACTGCATGGGTAGATATGTATCGACGGGAATTTGTTTTTCCCAAAGCCCAGGAAACCTGTATCGAAGGGAAGCAAATCGACCTTCCCAATATTGGGAAAGTTTGTGCTGAGCTATGCCGAAGCATACAGTTTTTTTAAGTCTCGTTCCCTTCGGTGATGGCTTTGTAATCAAGCAAGTACGAGTCCTGAAAAGAGCGAGCAGATGTTATGTCATTTTATCCGGTGCAAGCGGATGTCGAAGTTCCCCAACCAGCTATGACTTGTCTTGGGTTGGTTGCCAAGGTGGTAAATACTAAGCCTGCAGGAGATACCAAACCAAGCAGTCAAATTTGTTCCCATTGTGGCGTCCATACGGGGAAAAAGCCGCTTTCTCAAAGAACTCATTTCTGCTCCCACTGCGGCAGGGGAATCTATCGAGACTAACCCAATCACTGGACAAAAATTGACATTCGTGTTGATTGCGTTCGGTTAGTCCAGCCTTGGTCTCGTAGCAGACTCCGT
>NZ_LNDC01000117.1 GCF_001870905.1 Geitlerinema sp. PCC 9228 | reverse complement strand
ACGGCGGCTAAAGCCGCCCGGGTCGCTTTTCATCCCTGCTTTAAAAAGTCAGGGCTTTCAAGCTCCCGATTCACGCCGTAAAAAAAATCCTGACTCCGTGGGAGTCAGGATCGGACCATCAGGGTGCATCTACTTCCATCTACCGTTTTTGTTTTCTAGAATAAAAAGGAGATATCCGGATCGTTGGCAAGCAACTTTATGGGAAAACTACCCGTCTCCTGTAATACTTGTCACAATGGAAGCGATCGGCTTGCTTGCCTTTTTGATTGGTAATGGTTGTTTGTTGTCTCTGGAAAATCGCTATAAAAAATTGGTTTGTCTCGGCCGGTTGTCTGTCTTGGCTGGTTCGCCAACATTCTCTGTAAAAAGCCAACGCTCCAAGAAACATACCTTTTTTGGTTGTGGAAGGAAGCCCGGGCAACAAGCAAACTGTGTTCGCAGGAGTGCACTGAACCGTGACTCAAGAATTTCACCTCTCCGTCACCCAAGTTGGCAATGATGAATATTTGGTGCGTACGGAAAAAGTAGCACCTGGGGTTCCCCTAGCGGAAGAACAGGTGGTCTGGCCGGTGGACCAGTGGCTCGATCGCGTACGGGAGGCAAGTGCCCATCCCCTGGTGGGTTGGCAAGCTCAAACTGGTAGTTGGATCTCCAGTTCCTCGGAAAAACACCGTCAAGGTCCGGCAGCAGGCGGCGGTTTTTTTGATGACGAACAAGAGTGGTTGAAGAATTTTCAGCCGGAGGAAGAAGATGAAGGGGATATGGAGCCAGATGATGAGGTGGAGGAGGTTGCAGAGGATGCCAGTGAGGGATTGGTGGCGTTGGGGCGGCAATTGTACGATGCTTTGTTTCAAGGGACGATTCGCGATAGTTGGCTGACGGCTCAGGGGATTGCCCAGCATCGGCGGGAGTTGCTGCGGTTGCGTTTGGGTCTGAAAAGCGATCGCTTATCCCGGTTGCCTTGGGAAACTCTCCGCGGCAGCGATCGCACGTTGGCTACGGGAACCGATATTACCTTCTGTCGCTACCAACCCAACGCCAGCCACCCGCAAATATTTTCCACGCCCACCTCCGCGACGCTGCGGGTGTTGATGGTTCTGTCGGCCCCGAGCGATCGCGAAAATTTAAAGTTAAAGGAAGAATGCGAACAGCTACGCGCGGAGTTGCAACCTCAGGGGGAATCTGGCAGTGCCCCAGGCAGCAAATCCCGCATCCAACTAACGATTTTGGAACAACCCAACCGACAGCAGCTCACCCAAGCGTTGGAACAGGGGCAGTATCAAGTGCTGCACTACGCCGGTCACGGAGGGGTAGGACCGCGGGGTGGGTATTTGTATTTGGTTAGCGGGGAAACCGGTCTGACAGAAACCCTACGTGGGGATGATTTGGCGGGATTGCTGGCCAACAATGGCATCCAACTGGCGGTGTTTAACTCCTGTCGCGGTGCCTATACACCTACCGTAGAGGAGTTAGCTGGCAAAGACCCAGTACGCAGTTTGGCAGAATCGCTGGTTGTTTACGGCATGCAGGCGGTATTGGCGATGGCAGAACGCATCCCCGATGAAGTGGCGCTGACCCTGAGCCGTTTGTTTTATCGCAATCTCGCTCAGGGATATCCCATCGATCTGAGTTTAAACCGGGCGCGTCAGGGGTTAATTTCTGCTTACGGTTCCCATCAAATTTACTGGGCTTTGCCAACGCTGCACTTACATCCGGAATTTGATGGTTATTTGAGCTGGACGCGAGAAAGGCAAGAATGGCACCAGGCAGAAACAGAAGCGCCGGCGGCATCGGCGGCAACTACCTGGCAGGAAGAAGAACCCTCCACCGAAATGGAAGAGGTGGAATGGGGCGGTTTGTTGGAGGACCAATTTCCGGAAGAACCGGATTATGCTGACGATGCGGCGGTGGTGGCGGACTTGCTCAAACAGCTCACCGAGGAACCATCTCCATCCCCTGACGAGAGCGAGATGACGACAGATGCTGGCGATGAAAGCCATTCCCTGAAATTTGCTGCTTCCGAACCACTACCCCAGCAGACAGGCACGCCGGCGGTTGGGGAGAATCGGCAACCGCAATTGCCTCAGGAAACGGGAAATTTGGCCAGGCGATCGCCGACTACCGAGCAACTAGCGACACCAAAACCTTCCCCAACTCCCAACTCTTCCCGACGGCGATGGTGGTACGGCGGGGCTGTGGGAGGTGCGTTGGCAGTGGCTTTGGCGGGTGGCTGGATATGGCACAACGCGCCAAGTCCCAATGGTGGGAACCGACTGACCAATCCATCGCCCCCTGTGGTTTCCCAATCTCCGGTTCCGGAAGAACTTGCCCAAGGCAGTACCAGTGAGGTGGTGGCTGCGGCTATCGAAGATTTCAGTCAGAATCGGCTGGAAGCGGGTGCCCAAGCGGTGGTGGCTCTGCTCGATCGCGGTGCGTTACAACAGGCTAAAGCGGCTTTGTCGGCGGCTTCCAACCAACAGCAACAGGAGCCGTTGTTGCTCTTTTTGCGCGGGCGGCTGGCTTGGCAGTTTGCCCAGGCAGACAATCCCGACTACAGTGCCGATGATGCCCGACGCTATTGGGAGGCTGCCACCAACCAACAGTCCAATGTTCCTGAGTATCAGAATGCTTTGGGGTTTGCTTACTATGCCAATGGCAATTACGAACAGGCTGCCAATGCTTGGGTGAAAACTTTGAAACTGTTGGAAGAGCGCCCTCAAGAACCGGCTGCTTTGACGGCATATGCAGGTTCGGCGTTGGTGTTGCTGAAAACGGCAGACGAACAACCGCCAGCACAGCGACAGTCCAAACTTGAACGGGCGGTTCAACTGCGGCAAACTGTTATTCAGCAGGAGCCTTTGGCGTTTACTCCCAATGCTCTGGCAGATGAGTGGATGTGGAATGAAGCTGCGGTGGCCGATTGGCAGGCGTTGCTGCAGGTATCTGCACCGTAGCATACGATCGCGATCGCGGTTGGGAGGTGTGGCGATCGCCAGGAAAATGTGAATTCGATCGCAAATAATTTCGATCGAATTCACTCTAGTTTAGGGGAATCGATCGCTGGTAAATCTGCTCTTATTAGCGATAGTAGAATTATAAGAGTTCAGCGGTTCCCACCATGATTCCTCAAATTGAATTGCTTCCCGGTGCAGTCTACGACATTATGGCTTCTGCTAGCGAAACCGGTCGTCTTAACCTGTGCGATCGCTACGGGTTGATGGCGGCTACATTAGATGACTCTTTGAGCGAGGAAGAACGCCGCGCCATCGATCGATTGTTGCGTTTTGTGATTCGCGGTCGCTTTCAAGTTGACAACGAAATATAAATCTCTGCGCGCGATCGACAGCTATCGAAATGGGAACCGGTGTCAATGGCTACGCGATCGCAACACAACCACAAAACCAGCAGCAAATCCCTCGATTGTTCGTATTTTTTCCTCGCTACCCGATTCTAAGTAAAAGCTTGTCCCACGCAGCCTTCTCGTACCAACACTGCCTCTTTTACAAATTTCAAACCCAAAAAAGCGAAAATTATAGGATCACGTCCACCGGTAAAAAGGAACAATGGAACCGGTAGGGAACATTTCTACCTCGGCATCCAGTTCGACAAAACCATCGCTGTCGGCTAGCGCCGCCAAATCCCCAGAATTGCGATAGGCAACTGGTTCTACGAATATTGTACCTTCTTGTTTCCTCACAATCTTCACCGGTCGAAATAAAGTCAGCGATTTGAGAAAACGAATGTCTGAATTCAAAACAGCGCATTCCCGGGAAATTTCCTTACTACCGGCAGAGTGTTGCAGCTGCGGTAAGGTATAGCGGTGGAAACAAGTAAGTGCAGAAACCGGATTACCGGGAAGGGCATATACAAGGGTGTTGCCTGCTGCTGTACCGAACCAAAAGGGTTTTCCCGGTCGTTGTCGAACTTGGTGAAACTGTGTAGTGACGCCCAGTTTGTCCAAAACGGACGGGACCAGATCGTACTTCCCCCGGGAAACGCCACCGCCGATTAAAAGGACATCATGCCTATTGAGAATTTCTCTCAAGCCTTCTACAAGAGATTCGTGCTCGTCATTTAAGTGATACAGACAAGTTTCCGGATAGTGCAGGCGGTTCAAACTGGCTTGGAGGGCATAGGTATTTGACCTACGAATTTGATGGGGTTGAACGGGTTGGTCGATGTCTACCAGTTCGTTGCCGGTAGAGACAATGCCAATAGAGGGGCGTTTGTCTACTTTGACTCGGGCATGACCGACAAAAGCAAGGATGGCTAGTTGTGGCGAAAATAATCTATAGCCAGCTGATAAGAGTTTTTCTCCAAGTTGGCGATCGCTTGCTTGTTGGCGAACATTTTGCATCGGTTCCACAGCAATCCCATCGGCAACCCGGGCCGTATCGCCATCTATGTTCACATCTTCATACCGCACCACCGCATCTGCCCCCTGCGGCAGAACGCTTCCTGTCATCACTTCCAAACAGGCATCGGCAGCAGGCAAAGATTGCTGGGGGTCGCCAGCAGCTTGGGTACCGGCAATGGGAAAAGAACGCAGACCTTGCTGCCAGGCCGTGCTGTCAATGGCAATACCATCCATGGCTACGGAATTGTATGGCGGCAAATCGCGATCGGCAAACACATCTTCGCGTAAAACCCGACCGTATGCCCGTTCTAAAGGAACTTTCTCAATAGGATATGTAGGTTGGCATTGGGTGACGATGGACTCAGCTTCGGCAACAGAAATCATCATTTAACTTATTTCTTGGAAGTTCATTGGCTGCTGCTGGCGGCTTTGGCAGCGCAGTGGGAACAGTGGACCCAGTGGGAATGCCCGTTTTGATAGTATTCTTTTTTCCATATGGGCAACCGCACCTTCAACTGGTCGATGGTGTACTCGCAAGCTTGGAAAGCACTTTGGCGGTGGGTGGCGCTGACGCCGATCCAAACAGCCAACTCGCCAATTTGCAAGTAACCGGTGCGGTGAACGCAGGCAATGGCACGGATGGGAAATTGTGCGTAGGCTTCGGAAAGAATGCGTTGGGCTTCGTGTTGCGCCAATTCCGGATAGGCTTCGTATTCCAGGGCGGTGACGATTTGTCCCTCATTGCGATCGCGGACCCACCCTTCAAAACTCACATAGCCACCTGCCCCCGAATCTGTGAGTTTGGGGCGATAGCGTTGCGGTTCGATGGTTGCATCCGTCAGTTCAAAAAACATAGGCATCAACCTCCACCAACCGGGGGAATAAAAGCAACGGTATCGTGCGCCTGCAGCCCATCGGACCATTCGGCAAAGCGGTCGTTGATAGCAACCCGCAAGCGTTCCTGGGGTAAGGAAAAGCCATACTGATTTTGCAGTTCGGCGTACAAATCCGCCGGCGTAGCTGCGGTACTTTGCCGGTCTTCCGAAGACAGACCTCGTACTTCCCGCAGTTGGGCAAAATATTTGATGGTTAAGGGACGGGATTCGGTCATCGCAAATTGTGCGTTGGCACTATAGAAAAGCTTAGCACTTCGAGGCTACCAACCACCGCGCCAGTTGCTTAGGAAACCGGCGATTCCTGCAAAGCCTGACGGGCAGCCGCTAACTCTTCGGGGGTATTGATGTTGGTCAGCCAGCGGGCATCTGGTTGGGATAAAAGGGCAGTTGGGGAATTGTTGAGCATTTGGCGCGGGCATTGGGAACCCAGGGCGAGGAACTGGTGAAAAGCAAACCGGCTTTTGGGTTCGTAAATGGTGCACAGGGGTTCTGGAAAATTGTTTTGGCTGTTGCGAAAAGCGGTGGCGCAGCGTTGGGGATGGCGGTGGTGCAGCAAGAATTCCAGCGTGTTGGCACTGACAAAGGGTAGGTCGCAGGCTAAAACCAACCAGGCGGCATCTGGTACGGTATCCTGGGCGGAGAGAATGCCTCCTGTGGGACCAAAGTTGAGATAGCGGTCTGGGAGAACGGGATAGTGGGTTGCATCGGCGGGCATGGTTTGGTCGGTACGTTTGGATACATATACGGTATCGCAATGGGCAGCTAGTAAATCGGCAGCGTAGCGCGCCTGGCTGCAACCGTGTATGTTGAGGGTGGCTTTATCTTGTCCCATGCGAGTGCTGTATCCGCCGGCGAGAACCAAACCGTGGATGGGGATGGTTGTGGTTTGGGCATGCCAGTAGCGATCGATGTGGGCGCTGAGGCTGGCGGTGTCTGCGGTATCTTCGGTGAGGGCAACGCAGATGGTGGGGTTGGTGTTTTTTTCTGTAGCGGAAGTAACAAAAATGCAGGGAATGCTGTCGGGAATTTCGCAGGTTGCGATCGCGACGCTATCCATATCGATTAGCCAACGGTTGTTATGGTAGCGGTCAAATTGTTCGTGTCGGTGGAGGTGAAAGCCACTGGTGGTGTATTGCAGTTCCGGGGGTGAGGCGTGAGGGGTTGCAGGTGCGCTCTGATAGGTGCAATCGACCACCGCCATGCGTTCCCCTAGGTGGTGCCACCGATACTGCGCGAGCGATCGCGCGATTTGCCGGCAACGTTCCGGTTCGCTACCCACGATAGCCAGTTCAAAGGGATTGTAGTAAAAAGAACGCGGCCAGCGATAATTAGGTTGTCGGCAGGTTGACATCGCTTTTGCCTCCGTATTTTTCCAATAATTTGGTTTCTTCAATCACCATGGTGTGGGTAACGGACTTGCACATATCATAAATCGTCAAAGCGGCAATGCTGGCACCGGTCAGTGCTTCCATTTCCACGCCAGTTTTGTGATGGACTTTGACGGTACAATCGATAACAATGGCTTGGTTTTCGCGATCGACGGCAATGTCGATGCTGCAGTCTTCGATGGGTAGCGGGTGGCAGAAGGGAATGAATTCGGAGGTACGCTTGCAAGCCATCGTACCAGCGATAATGGCGGTTTGTAAGACGGGGCCTTTTTTGCTGTGAAGTTCGTTGTCTTCCAACATGGCCATCACGTCATTGCCAACGACAATGCGGCTGCGCGCTTTGGCGGTGCGTGCGGTGGCTGCTTTGTCGCCAACATCGACCATGCGGGGTTGGTTGGCTTCGTCGATATGGCTGGACATGGAGACGACCTCCCAAAGGGGACATTTATGGTTCTAATTGTAACCATCTGGGCGCTATTCTCAAGTTGCCCAAAGAAATCAAGGAAGGGAAATAGCCGACCTCCGACAAACAGCGAGTATCGCTGCTTTTCATGGGATCAATTCTGATTTTTTCGCTACCATATTGGTCGCCATAGATTTTACCTTTTGCTCAATCCATTTTTTCCAAAGATAAAAAGGACTTATGAAAATACTCAGAAGGAGTGCCATTTCGCAAGCGGTCGTGGTGTCCGTTTTGAGTAGGGCAAAGTTTTTGATAAAATATAATAAAGCTTTTTGGAAATCGTAAATCAAGTAGGGAAAAAAAGCCAAAAGTCTTTGCCAAGGGCGCAATCGTATCATCCGAATATGAAATCTATTCAATCCCGAACCAACGATTAAAGAAATTAAATACTCTCGTTCCAATCTCCAAGAAGGTATTTTGTGGGTAATATGCATTTCAGGATTGTACCAGATTTCCCATCCGGAGTTCTGCAAGCAAGCTAGAAATTCCATGTCTTCTCCTTTAGAATGTAAAGATTTTCCTTCCGGACCAACAAGGAACAATGTCTGAGGAACACTATCCAACCATGCCTTTTTTGAAATGACGATCCCAGCTCCTGGCGGTAATACTTGGCTGTAGCGAAAAGGTTTTTGACCGCGCTCTACAATGGCTAAATAAGCAGCAATTTTCCAAAAATTGCGAGGGGGTTCCACCTCAAATTCTCCGTGAATTTGTCCCCCATAGGCACCAAGTTGGGGATAAGATTTACTAAAAGAATATGCTTTGGCTACCCAGTCAGAGGCAGGTAAATTATCATCGTCAAGAAACGCTACCCAAGAACCCCTTGCTTTTTCCATAGCCGTTCTTCTAGCAATGGACGAACCTTGCTTGGTTTCTAGAAAATACTTGAGAGGGAACCTTTCATTCCAGGTAAATTGGTACTCTTGGATAACTTGCGCTGTATTATCGCGGCTATTGTTATCAATTACAATAATTTCCCAATCTATTACTTCTGTACCAACTTGGATCTTTAGTTTGTTTAGAATTTCTGGCAATCGAGCCGCTGCGTTGTAGGCACGAATAGCAACTGTTAAGTCAAGCATATTTTATCGATCTCCCGGTTTAGTTTAATGAAATTATGAATCTGATACCAAGACAGTTGTATTATTACGTAAATAATTAAACTGCATTATACTAGTCTAATGTCTAAACGTCAAGCAACGAATAGTTATCTCAATATAATTAACTATCTAGTGAAGAAGGCAAGCCAGAAATTGGCGGTTTACACGTAAATACGCTTCCTTGCCTCTATCCGGGGTATGGTATGGAAGTTCAATTCCAGGTCTGTTGGCATCTCATTGGATACCGTTTTTATAAAGTTTTGCCAGACATAACATTTAAAGATTTCCTTAATACAAAAACTAGACAATATTGAAGGCGATCGCGTTTTTATGAAATGCTAGCCAGAATGGATACAATGGCTTTACAAAATTTTTAAATAACTCAGTAGTTTCTTAAAGTTTTCAACAAAAAAGTCTGGTTTCTGCTTTTATAGAGTATAATGCAGAAGATTGCGCTCTAGGCAAACTTTTGCTGTTTTCATAAATCTCTGCAAAATATCAATTTAAAGCATCCATCATTATAAGGGTGTGGTAAGTGGCTGAAATGCGATCGCTATCTTTTAGAATACGATGCTATGCTGCGTGTCTACCAATTCAAAACCTATCATTTCTTTATTCCATTCTTTGGGGTAAAATTTTCCGACTAGCTAAAGAATCATATAAAATCTCAGTCGCTTGAAGTAGCTTAAAACCCATTACACTATTGCGATTTATTTTGGCGTAATGCACCCAATATAGCTGGAAATCTTGCTAAATTTTCAAAACCATATGCAACCAGGAGGCAACCCATGAATTTACCATCTTTTAGTTTAATTATCGAATCTGAAAATTTAACAAGCTGCGATCCGCAAGAAATTCAAAATATGCTTGATTCCCTGTTGAATCAAACAGTCAGCATAACAACAGCAACGGAAGTTATTATCGGTAATAATGGCCTTATTCCTGAAAAAATCCTTGCATCCATTAAAACGCTCATTCCCAATCTTCAGTGTATCGATTTAGAGCGGGAAACAACCTACTATCAGGCTAAAAATTTACTAGCAGAGAAAGCTACAGGAGAGATTGTTGTTTTTTGCGATTCCGATTGTGTTTACAACCGGCAATGGTTGGAAACGATACTCCACACGTTTGCCAACCACCCCGATATAGAAATCGTCAGGGGAGAAACTGTTATTGATGTGAAAGGGATATATTCTTTAGCGATCGCAGTTAATTATATTCTACACAGGAGCCAAAGCGATCGAACATTAGTGAAAAGCAATCTTTATTACTTTAACAACGTGGCTTTCAAACGGAATTTTCTCTTGCAAAATCCTTTACCTGACCAGCTAAAACTTTTCAGAGGAATTTGCAGCGTTCACGCTCGCTTCATTACCGCCAATGGGCATGAAATTTGGTTGAATAAAATGGCCAGAGCTTGCCACTTACCACCGCAAAATATAACTTATTATTTCTTTCGCTTCTTAATTATGGGACATGACAATTATTGGTTGGATCGTTATTTATCTATCCCCCAGGAACAAAATAAAAATAATTTAGAATCTTGCCCAAAAACAACAGAACAAGTAGTTTATTCCGTAACGCAAACAAATCAAACGCCTGCATACCAAAAGAAACCTATTTGGCAGAGAATCAAACATAAATATTCCTATTTCTTAAAACAGATAAATATTTATAAAAAGGAATATCAACTACCGGTTATCCAGATTATTGTCGCACTACCAATTGTTATATTCTCGCAATTTCTTGTCAATTTAGGAAGGTCAATCACTCAGTTTAATGCTTTATTTACCAAAGAACCACATTGGCTGTACAGATTGAGTTCGTTGCTGGATTGAAGTTTGTATTTTGCAAGTTTTTGGTTTCGCTTTTGGTAAAAAAGCGATCGCTTACTTGTTATTCTAAAAGAAGCGATCGCGGCAATTTTAGGAGATGAAAATCTATCCTCGGTTTTTGATTACCATGACATCAATAATTTTAATTGCTTCTTCTTCTGGAATTTCTAAAGCGCGATGGAGGTCGTTGAGAAGTTCCTCTTCTTTTTGAGTCACCTCACCATCTGCTAAGACCAAGTCGGTGGCCATGGCAAAAGCCGTTTCGTACAGGTCGTGCGGAAGTACTGCTAGTGCCATGTTGAGCAGATCTTTTATTCCTTGACGTTGAAGGATAGACAACAAGCGATCGAACATTTTGCGGGTGACATCGCCAGGATAGCTTCTGAACAGCTGCATTCTGCTCAAAGAAGTAGACAGCCCCTGAGCTTCGTCGTCAGACAAATAACCATCGGAGGCGACAGCAACCAGCATAATGGCAGCATAGGCTTCGGCAGGACTGAAATTGGATTCGGTCGTCCGTCGGGTTCCAGATACTCGGTCAAATAATCCCATAATTTGGTTCCTCTTTGAATGAAAAGCGACCCTAAATCCTCACTAGAAGATGGGAAAAGCGATCGCGATTACACTTATTTTATCCGCGCAGTAGCAAATTTTCGGGACCTATCTCGTTTTTGTTACGTAAATTATTATTCCTCGTCAAAGTTTTCAAATAACTTCAAGAAAACAAGTAATTATCCCTTGCCATTGGCTTTTGCCTGTACCACTTATTTAGAGGACCAGGATAAAAAACCCTCCACTGGTTGGAGGTTCTAGAAGACTCTCATGGCACCAACATTAAAGAAAATAATTTGCAATTATGCATCCCAATCGATAATGAAATCAATTTTTTTATGGGACTTGTGCATGTCCCGACCAATGAATGGAATGAATGCTTAAAGAGAACAATTTGCAATTACAATGCAGTTGTGAAATGATGAGACATATAGTCAATGGAATGGAGGTTATTATGGGATTTTTCCGAACTGCACTCGCAATTGCCGTGGGAAGCAGTTCCCTATTCACCTTTACCAATGTTGCCCAAGCCAGTGAGTTCTATATTGGCGAACCCGTGCAAAAGAACGGTCTGGAAGTAGGTGCATTTTATCTAAAAGCCATCGAAATGGAACCGGAGCCTCCTATCCCACCCCGAGACAATACCATCCATCTGGAGTGTGATGTTGCGGCAACTGAGAACAACCAGCAAGGATTTCCAGCGGGAGCTTGGGTTCCCTATCTCACCTGCAACTATACGATTGAGAAAGTTGGCAGCGATTGGCAGCATACGGGAACCATGTTGCCCATGGTTGCTCAAGACGGACCCCACTATGCCAATAATGTGCCCATGAACGGTCCGGGAACATACCGCCTTACTTATTACCTGACGCCGCCTTCGGCTCAAGGGTTTTTCCGCCATGCCGATGAGGAAACAGGGGTACCATCTTGGTGGGAACCTTTCACCGTACAGTGGACGTTTGAATATCCCAGCCAACCGGTAGAGTAACGCTAGCGGTTTCTAGAAATACCGTTTGTTGGGAATGCTAAAATCTAGGAGTTCTCCTGTGCTGGGGAACTCTGTTTATAGAAACTCGCTATTATATCGATCGATACCAAATTCGATGTGTATAGACGACGAAAATTTTGTAGGATCGATTTGCGAATTCACCCTACAGAGGGAATTTCAATTGATAAAATTGTAATTTTGATGGCGGTTCTAGCAGTCAGTTTGCCAATTATCCTTGTTAATCGTTGTTTATTGATCCACCTTACAAAATTTCTAAAGCGAAACCTGGCAAAAATAGGGGACACGTTAAGTATCCCCATCCCCATTACCTCCATTTCCTCCTACTGAACTCCCCCCAGATGTGCGAGAGCGACGACGGGATGTGTGAGAGCGGCGATGGCGAGATGTTCCGGGAGCAGATTTTTCATATTCCAATAGATGAATTGTGCGTGGCGTTGGGTTTGGATAACAATGAGGACAATATAAAGCTTCAAAGCGTTTGCTATTTCCCTTCACAGCATCATTTTGAGCTTGCGTCAAATAATTTGACAGGGTATTCTCGGCAACAGATTGCATGGGGTGTTGACAACTCGCACAGTAAATTTCTGAATGCCCCGAATCTTGGGAAGATTTATTTATAAAAAGTCGCAATAGATGTGCTAAAACGCCACTGAGGAAAATGGGTAATAGGACAAAATTAACCCCAAGTTTTATTCCTACACTGGTGCTGGTAGAGAGTAAGGAAGGGGAAATACTGACCATCTGACGACTTGCAAAATGTCCCAGAAGAAAAGAGCAGAACAAAATAAATAAACTGGATTGGAAATTGGCTTGATAGGTAAAGTTAGCTCGAATTCCCCATCGCAGCATGGCATAAAATGCTAGTGCAGAAAAAATGGTACTAAAAAACACCTCAATATGGGGGATCCAATAGTTAGTGAGTACTAACGCAACAAAAATAAAGCTGGTCAATGTTACCAGTCCAATTTTATCCCGTTTATTGAGTTGGTCGGTTTGGTAAGGTTTACCAGAATCATAGTGATAGCAATGATATCCGGTTGGAGCAAGAGAAGGAGGTGAAGACAGGGCAAATTTTTCGATTAGGGGATGAATAAGGGATAAAGGGGGACGGGAATTCGAGTCATGAATTTTATTGAAATATTGTAACAATCTATAACCGTCTAGGACTAGGATTGCAGGAATGATAATTATCAACAATCCTAGTATTTGTAGGGAACTTAATTGCCCGACTAGCATTATTTGTAGGGGGTGAGGCTCAAGGAGAATAGACGATACCATAATTTTATTCATTGGTCGTTCGATCGCTACGATCGTTATTTTCGGCTTCCCCCAAGGCTTCAATTCAAGTGGTAGCTATGGCTTCATCCGTTGCGATCGCGCTTTTGAGTTCCATTCTAATTGTAGGTGAAAGGTGGGCAGAATGCGATCGCTACCCAACGCGATCGTTGTTCTTACTTTTACATTCTAAAAATTTACTTTTTATGCGATCGCTCCAGCTTTTATTATTATTCTTATTAACTGGTACGGCTGGTGCTGGGAAGGTTTCTAGTTCTCCCACTCGCGTTGCAGCTTCCTGGTTTATCCAGCAAGTGGAGACTTGAATGGAGACAAGAGTTAAAATTTGGAGTCAAGGCACGTGCGATCGGTGCTTCCACTCGCTGGAGACCCTAATTGAATGGAAACCTTGGTCCCGTCAATTTTCGTCTAAAATTAGGATACAAAGAGTTTCCACTCGCTGGAGACCCTAATTGAATGGAAATTCTCATTATTATGTCTACCCATTTCCTTAACATATCGTAGTATTAGGAGGAGACGAGAACGGTGCAACCCAAAAAAGAACCACCAGGAAAAATTACTTACGACTTTATTGTAAATATTCTTTCAGGCTCGCTAACCGGCCGTCAATTTACTGGATTTTTCACCTACGACCCCTCATTACTTCAAGGTGAGGGAGAGGAAACCATTCCGGCGGAGGAGGTTGAATTTCATTATTTGAGCCAATATACTCGCCATAACCAAGGAGCGCGCCTTTCGTTCAAAAATGGACAATTTCAGAGAATCGTTTGGGTTGATGGGAAACATACCGAACGATTTGGCTTTAATGCAGGGTTTAACCGATGGCAGTTTGGCCGCTCTAGTGAGGTCTTTATTAGAGAAGGAAAAGACTATTTTGGCTATCTGAATCGCTATACTTATGTTGACGGTGCAGGAACAATAACTTACAAACAACGGCATCAGGTTTTGTTGGGGGATGGAGAAGAGGGATCTTGCGATCGCAATCCTATAAAATCGAGCGGCCAGACTGAGGAAGTGGACCCCCTAACAGAAGCCACAAACGGGGTTTTGTTACGCTGCGAGAAGATATCGGGGAAACTGCGAGTTCGGGTAATTTCTGAGGGGTACAATCCCGAACTCAATGTGCAATTTCCGCGCAGTATTCGGGAAGCTGGAGAGACTTATGTGGTGGATGGGGTGCAGTTGTCCAGCAATGGCAAGTTCTACCGTCCTTTGGGCAAAATTCGCCGCCTGTTGTTACCAAAAAAACTTCCATTGGTAAAAGCTACGGGATCCTGGCAGGAACTAGAAACGACGGATACGGTAGGGGGAGGTGTGTTAATTCAATGCGTTCGTGAGGGGAAAAAATTACGGGCGCGAGTGGTGTCTGAGGGCTACAATCCAGACTATAACGTGCGTTTCCCGCAAACGATTCGGGTTGAGGGGATGTTGTATGTGGTCGATAAGGTGGAGGAAGCAAGTCATGGAGGCAGTTATCTAGCTTATGGGAAGGTACGGCGCTTCGTTGACAATTGATAATTGATTGAGAAAAAGTCTCCACTCGCTGAATAGAAACTCGGCTACGGCTAAAAGCCACATCCAGGCTGACATCTGCCCTTCCACATCGATCGTACAGCCTATGAGAACTTACTACCTTACTCAATCAAGCGCAGGTTGAATGGGTACTTGTAGTATTCTCCTTTGTTGGCCTGGACGGCAGCGATAATTGCAAAAATTAATCCAAGCAGCCCAAGAATCAAGAGTAGAAAGATACCGATAACAACAAAAACAAGAATAAAGCCAATCGTCAATCCTATGGAGAGGGTTATTTGAAAGTTCAGGGCTTCCTTGGCGTGGTAATCTATGTAGGAAGAGCGGTCTTTATAAACGATCCAGATAATAAGCGGGACAATCAGGTTGCCATATGGAACCACTAGGGTAGCGATAAAGCCAAGGTGCGATAAGCTTGCCCACGTCCTTTCATCTTTATCTGGTATGTGATGGTGCTGATTTTTCATTGGTAGATCTAATGTTTCCCTTCCAAGA
Source organism: Geitlerinema sp. PCC 9228 (assembly GCF_001870905.1). NCBI lineage: Bacteria > Bacillati > Cyanobacteriota > Cyanophyceae > Geitlerinematales > Geitlerinemataceae > Geitlerinema > Geitlerinema sp. PCC 9228. The sequence goes on along the minus strand of NZ_LNDC01000117.1, from coordinate 10,455 downwards.
GTTTTTCCACTAAGTGGATGTTATCAGGGCGTTTTACCTAATATGAAACTGATTTTCCATAGGGATTTCATTTCAATGAAAGCAACTTTGTTCTCAACAGGAGTTAATTCGTGGTCTTACCCAATTTCATTGGTGGCTAGACCAAAGTTTTGAAGGGAGTGATTAACTGGATTTATACCATTTCTGAAAAACAATGTTTTTTTTTGGATTGCCCGATTCCCCTGGTAGGGGGGGTTCGCGAGTGTCCCTACAAAAAGACCCCAATTATTTTTTGCAGATTTTTCAGGAAACGGTATTAGGAATGAAAGAGTAAACCAGATAATGGTAACATTCGTACTATTCCCTTACCACTTTTTCAGTCCCCTTGCGGGGATTTTTAGGAATGAAAGTTGCACGGTCTTGTTATTCCCGCCAGTCACGCTCTGGTTTCAGTCCCCTTGCGGGGATTTTTAGGAATGAAAGTGCCATCGATGGCACCTGAAATATTAACCAGCATACTAGTTTCAGTCCCCTTGCGGGGATTTTTAGGAATGAAAGGGTTATTCTGCGTTGTTTTTGCAAAAATAACTGCTTGTTTCAGTCCCCTTGCGGGGATTTTTAGGAATGAAAGAATAGAAAAGGAACACAACTACATAAAGATGAAAATCAAGTTTCAGTCCCCTTGCGGGGATTTTTAGGAATGAAAGTTGGCCGGGACCACAGCCCCCGTTTGGGGGAGGGCCTGTTTCAGTCCCCTTGCGGGGATTTTTAGGAATGAAAGAAAAATAAACTAAACCAATAATTGCCCCAAGCTATAAGTTTCAGTCCCCTTGCGGGGATTTTTAGGAATGAAAGTACAAATTCCATAGATGTCTCTCTATCGCTTTAACGGTTTCAGTCCCCTTGCGGGGATTTTTAGGAATGAAAGATAAAATCCTGGCACAGTCGCCTCCCGAGTTCCGAAGAGTTTCAGTCCCCTTGCGGGGATTTTTAGGAATGAAAGATTGTCAAAGGCTACATAATACGGTCAGGCTTGCCAAGTTTCAGTCCCCTTGCGGGGATTTTTAGGAATGAAAGTGTCTCGGCTTCAATCGAGACAGAATTGATGGGGCCTTGGTTTCAGTCCCCTTGCGGGGATTTTTAGGAATGAAAGGCAACGCCCCGCTGCCAAGCTTCCGGCTGCTGTGGGGTTTCAGTCCCCTTGCGGGGATTTTTAGGAATGAAAGACCAGATAGAGTATTCAGCGGTAGTACTAGTCATGAGAGTTTCAGTCCCCTTGCGGGGATTTTTAGGAATGAAAGTACGCTAAAACTCACGGATTAAATACCAGAAGTTTTCGTTTCAGTCCCCTTGCGGGGATTTTTAGGAATGAAAGCTCAACAATTGCCCGCGCAACAGCAGGGGCGGTTAAAGGAGTTTCACTCCCCTTGCGGGGATTTTTAGGAATGAAAGTTTTTGAGAAAGATATTAGGAAGTGGAAAGAGAGTTTCAGTCCCCTTGCGGGGATTTTTAGGAATGAAAGCGTATCTGTTCGTAGGGAGAGTAAAGTTGTATCCAGTTTCAGTCCCCTTGCGGGGATTTTTAGGAATGAAAGGTTGCTTAGCTAGGTATGCCCACGTATATAGATGAGCGTTTCAGTCCCCTTGCGGGGATTTTTAGGAATGAAAGTATAGACTCTACAACAAGATAAACTTAGGTATTTAGTTTCAGTCCCCTTGCGGGGATTTTTAGGAATGAAAGAGGGTGCCCCCCGCTCTATCTAGCTTTATCTAGCTGTTTCAGTCCCCTTGCGGGGATTTTTAGGAATGAAAGCATTACAAGAGTATTCACGTAATCTTCTTTCTCTTGTTTCAGTCCCCTTGCGGGGATTTTTAGGAATGAAAGTATAGAGGATCCGATAGACCGATACGGAGACTCTTTTTGTTTCAGTCCCCTTGCGGGGATTTTTAGGAATGAAAGAGACTAACTACATCGGGGATACTATCTGGGATACTGAGTTTCAGTCCCCTTGCGGGGATTTTTAGGAATGAAAGTAAGGAAGCAGCTAAGCTCAAGGGGGCGCTTGACGATGTTTCAGTCCCCTTGCGGGGATTTTTAGGAATGAAAGATTAAGGGGGTGCTAACCGGCATAGTTAGCCAACGGGTTTCAGTCCCCTTGCGGGGATTTTTAGGAATGAAAGATTCTCGGATGAAACTGTAGTCATCAACTCAGGAGAGTTTCAGTCCCCTTGCGGGGATTTTTAGGAATGAAAGACTACACTACTATAAGCCTCACTCGGATATAGTGTTTCAGTCCCCTTGCGGGGATTTTTAGGAATGAAAGTCAGCCGAGGTATTTCCATGCTCGTTCAACAATGGGGTTTCAGTCCCCTTGCGGGGATTTTTAGGAATGAAAGCCAGCACCTTAGCCATGTCAAAAAACAAGTTGATGTTTCAGTCCCCTTGCGGGGATTTTTAGGAATGAAAGAGGTTAAAGCCGTTCGCCGCAGCGAATGAGTAGATAGTTTCAGTCCCCTTGCGGGGATTTTTAGGAATGAAAGTCCAACCCTATTTGGCGCTTGGTTTCGGGTAACTCGTTTCAGTCCCCTTGCGGGGATTTTTAGGAATGAAAGCGCGTAATAAGTTTCGCCGGAAGCTTGCGGCAGATCGGAGAGTTTCAGTCCCCTTGCGGGGATTTTTAGGAATGAAAGACGGCGATTCGGCTTGTTTTTCCCGCGTTAGAGACTCTGTTTCAGTCCCCTTGCGGGGATTTTTAGGAATGAAAGCCAAAAGCTGGCGGGCGCGTGCGTAGCCAGAATTGAAATGTTTCAGTCCCCTTGCGGGGATTTTTAGGAATGAAAGATGTTATCGCGCAGCCTTTCTCAAACCCTAGGCGAGTTTCAGTCCCCTTGCGGGGATTTTTAGGAATGAAAGAGTCGATCCATCGTCGCGATGGACACCTGAGATTGTGTTTCAGTCCCCTTGCGGGGATTTTTAGGAATGAAAGAGTCCTGTCAATAAGAAGATCCTTTTTATTGGAGATCCAGTTTCAGTCCCCTTGCGGGGATTTTTAGGAATGAAAGAGGCTAGAAGCTACAGCATCAGGTCGTGCTTTATGGGTTTCAGTCCCCTTGCGGGGATTTTTAGGAATGAAAGTGGGCTATATGGACGTTTCTTTGGCTGTCCTGAGTTTCAGTCCCCTTGCGGGGATTTTTAGGAATGAAAGCCGCCGACCAAGAGGAAGTGAATGTTCCTCTATCTGTTTCAGTCCCCTTGCGGGGATTTTTAGGAATGAAAGAGCTGACGCTCGCAAAGCTTGCGATAAAAGGATTTCAGACCCCGTTCCGACGAGGTTCAATAAAAACGCTTCTTGAGAAGCAACAAAGGCACCCTTTTCTCAACAAAGCTCCGACTGAAACTGCTGAAACGATTGAATTGTCTAGGTTCTGGCGTTTCCGACGAACCCCCCGGGGTTTTTGCCTCCGCTTAGGTTCGTCGGAAATTGCTTTCATTATAAGATAATTGCATCTTCCTGTCTAGGCTTTTGCGAACCGTAGGTAATCGTCTTCTGGATCGCACCAGCATCCAAGATGTAAATCCGCACCGAATCCTCCGACGGTTTAATTAACCTCTCAATCTGTACCTGCAACTGTACAAACTGCTTCGCCGTTAAAAAACACTCAAAAACGCTGTACTGCGTCCACTGACCGTAGCCAGAAAGCAACTTGTGCAGGCGGGTACGACGTTTGTTTGCCGGTTTGGAATCTGGCAAATCGTAGATTATCAGATAAAATAACGTACTCATCGCAATGCCAAAGCTTTGTATGGAAGATCTTCCTGCAAATGACGAGCAAACAAACGCGCCTGCAACTCAATGCCGCGTCGGTACGTACAGCGATACTCAAATGTGGGATGCTTGAAATCATCTTTCATTTTGCGCTCGAATGCCTGCAAAAACGTTTTTCGAGCCGAGTCCGAAAGACGGTAAGCACCCAAACTTTCTTCAAAATCCTGCGGTTGAATTTCTTTATTGTTTAAAATCGCAAGGACCAATTTATCGGCCACCAAAGGACGAAACTCCTCCATTAAATCCAAAACCATCGCTGGTTGTCCGCGGTTGGCTTCGTGGAGGTAGCCGATATACGGATCGAGACCTGCCATGTGGGCGACAGAAGTCACTTGTACTCGCAACAAACCGTAGGCAAAACTGAGCAAAGCATTGACCGGATCGGTGGGAGGTCGGCGGTGGCGACCGGAAAATGTCCAGGGGGATTTAATAATTTGAGAAAGAAAACCAAAATATTCCTTGGCGGCGATGCCCTCAATTCCCCGTACTTCATCTAGAGTGGACTGCAACCAAACTTTCTTGCGCAATGCTTTGAGGGAATTGTCGGTACAACCGCTGCGGGAGAGCACTTCCTGTTGGTTGCGCAATTTACCAGCTACGATGGTTTTGGCAATTTCCAATCGCCGAGTGGTATTGAAATAAGCTTCGTATTGCGCCAAACGTAGCTGACCGTTGCGGGAATAGCCAGGCAAAGCACTGCCTAAATATTTGCCAAATCCCGATAAATAGTGTATTGGAACGCCAAGTTCTAAAGCATAGGTTAATGCATCACCGGTGATTTGTGGGTTGCCCATGAGCACAATTTGTTCCACGGTTTGTACCGGAACGGAACGCTTGTTCCAGGTGCCATCTTCCTGCTGCAAGGCAACGGTAAAGGCTTCGTATTGTTTGTTCAAAATGGCATCCGGTTGCAAAACATAAAGAACGGACATTTAGGATTCCTCGCTCAATAGTTGTCGAACTTCAAAGGGCAAACAAATGGTTTTTAAACTGCAATCGGTACATTTATTTTTTTTGACAGTGGGTGCCGGCATTTTTTGAAAAACAGTTGCTCGTGCCTGAGCGATCGCGTTTTCGGTTTTCTGCCGCAATTCTTTGGTAAAATTTACACGCTGCCGGCGGCGGTTGCCGTGGTAAAAAATTTCGCCAGCAGCAATCGTTTTGCCAGTACGTTCTTCCAAACAGATTCCCGCCGCACACAGTTGAAAATGGTCGTTGAGATGGCGCGCCATTTTTCCTTTTTTATATTCCAAAGGAACCAGTTGACCGTCTTTTTCTTCCACCGCATCGATAATTCCTTTGACCTGCAAGCGATCGCTCCATACCCACTGCTGGCGGTGTACCAACATATCCCCTTCGATGCTATCTCCCGCTTCATTAACATTTTCGTGTAAGTGGCGACCCAGCAAAATATGCTCGTTGTCCGCCATTTCGCCGAGAACGTATTCCCAATAAAACCGCCGCTGGCAGTATTCCCAAGCATTGAGATAGGCAAGGGGAAGATACTCATCCATCATGGGAGCCTCCTTGTTGTTTCAAGATGGTTTGTCCCATCCCAAAAGCTGTTTTGCGTCCTACACCAGCAAATTGAGCAAAATGTGCCAGAATCGTTGCCACACGTGCTTGTTCCGGATCGTGAAAACGGTAGCTCACCCAACCCACGCAACCAATTTGAGGGGTCCGATTGAGCTGGCAAGTTTTGGTTTTTACATTCAAAGCAGATACGCAGCCTTCCCAATCTACTTCTGGTAATTGTAGCGATCGCGGTGCCAATTGATGCCAACGACGCAGCAAACTACCAAATACCAATTCTGGCAGGGGAAACGGCTGAATGTTACCTTGTTGTTTGAAACTGGTTGGCGACAGAAAACGCAAAGTGATGGTTTCTTGCGGGGGAACTTGCGTTACCTTTGTATAAGTATTGCTAGCTACAAGGTTGACGCGCGGCGATAGTTGGATAGGAATCCCAGCCAGGGAGATTTCTTTCCCCGCATCCGCCGACAATCCCCATAACAGAGGAACCAACAAATCCCCATCCAGTAGAGAAATTTTCAACTGCCAGCGATTTTCGTTACCAGATGCTTGGCGACCCTGCAGGGGATAGGTTGCAGCTATCCAAGGCATCTTTTGATGGGGTTGCCAATTGGCGATCGGAGAAGGATTGGCAGCAGCCAGCCATTGCCAGCATAAATCTCGAACTGCCTGAGGATCGGGAACATCCGAGGGAGAATCCATGACAAACGACAGGGTAAGAACGTGCAGCGAATTGCGATTGACCTCCACGCCAACAATTTCGTAGTCCCGATTTTCCCATTTCACCACGGGGGGAAGGCTAAGTTGCCCTGCGATCGCTTCCAGCAGTTGGGAATAAAGGTTTTGCTGGCGGAAAACAGGCATGACCTGCTTCACGCCATTTTTTTGAAAGATTTCAATCCAACGGGGTGGTTCTGCCATCGCCGGCAGCCAGGCTTCTAAAGAGCGATCGGCAGTTGTCGTCGCCGGTTTGAGAACCAACGCGATCGCAGTGGGATTACAGGCGTTCGTAGAAATCATAGCGCGCAGTACTGGCAACAAGTCGCAGAGGCAGCAAACCGGAAGAAATTACGCGATCGGAATTTTCTTTTGCCTGGGTTTGGGAAAAGGGATTGATGCGGTCGAACGTGGCTTTTTTGCCAAAATCGTCCATAGGTTGCACGGTAAATCCCGATTCTGGGTTTGGTTGGAATTGCGGTTGTGAGGTGCGTTCCGTGCGATCGGGCAAATATTGAAAGAAACAGCCGCGCTTGCCAAAGTAGTTAATTTGAGCAAACAGTTCTTCCAATTGAAATAAGTCGTCGCCGGGGCCGCAGCAAATCCGCAAAATGCCGTCGAAATGTACCCATTCCCGAAATACAAATCCATCTTGCAGCGCTACAGTTGCGCGATTTTTTCCAGCCTTTCTATCAGCTTTATTGGTGCTTTGGTCGTAGTAACGTAATTTGTAACCATTGCGGTTAACTGCCAAACGTTCCGGCGGTTGTATGTAAATTTGCAAATCGCGAATCCAGCGAAACTTCGCCTCAATCCATTTTTGGAATTCCTGGTGGTGGTTGGCTGCCTCCCTTTCGATAGTAGCTCTCAACAAAGCCATTTTGATTGCGTAGGGGGTTGGTACCAAATTCGAGCGTCCTGCCATATTGGTGGCATCAGAACGTTTGAGGGAAAATAGGCTAACGGGTTGGTAAGAAACAGTAATCCAGTTCATACGTTCGATAACAAAAAATTGTCGAGAAGGGGAAAATGGGGAAACCACGTTCCCCACACCCCAATTTTTCAAGTAAAAACTTATTCAATTGCCTCAACGCGATCGCTTTCCCAAGGGGAAGCTGCGTCCATCAGGGTTTTGATACAATCGGCAAATTCGGCCATGGTTTCAAAAGAATACAGGCGAATAGTTCCCTCGCCGTTGATTTGGTTGAGGGTATCGGTCAAACTTTCCAGTTGGCGCAAGTATCCCTCTTGTAAGGCACTGACCATAGGTGCCGGACAGCGGCGGGTACTCACTGCGATCGCGCCTTCAAAATAATCGGGGTGGGGTAAGTTGGTATTGCGTTTGGCACCGTTGGGTTGCAAGTAAGTATACAGCAAACTGGTTAGCAAAGCATCCAGGCGTTGCTTGCGCTGGTCTCGATCGATGGCATAAGCAAAGTTGTGGGGGTTGTAACCAATGCGGAACGCTTCGATGTTGGCTACGGTGGCATAGAGTCCGGAACTTACTTGCACGTTGTAAGGGGTGGGTTCTTCTACGCCGTATTTGGCATGGAAGTAACTTTGGGTTTTGACCTGGGTAGGCACTCCAACCACCGCGCCAAATTCGATAACCGACTCGCGTTTGAGGGTTTGTCCTTTTTTCTCGGTGACCATAAACCCTTCTAAATCGCTGAGGGTACAGGTTTGCAAAATTTTGCCGGTTTTGGTGGTTAAATCTTTTTCGTTTTTGTTAAAGAAAGCGGTATTGTGTTCTATATCCCACCCCACGCGATCGGGGTCAAACTGTTTGCCACCTTCGGATAAATGTAAATTCTGTTCGGTTGCAATTCGGTGTAAGTGTTCCGCTTGAATGTGTTTGAGCATATCCCCAGAAACGCCGTTGACGTATTCCGGTTCTGCCATGCCTTTTTGAATGAGGTAGTAGCGGCGGGTCATGGATTGGTTGCCTTCGCTGCCTTCGTTGTTGAGAGCGTGTAGCTGCCAGGAAAGCAAGCCGCTGAGGGAAATGGAATAAACGGGAAATTGGTTTTTGTCTGCCATAAATCTCTCCTTGAATGGTTAAAATTTGAATTTTTGACAATACTTAAAAGTCTTCGGGGGTTACTTCGATTTCCTCGGCTGCTTCAGCTGGTTCGCTGGCAGCATCCGATTTGGGTTTGTGCCAACGCGCGTAACCGTAAGCCACCAATAAATTTGCCACCAGCACCGTGTCGAATTCGTCGATGAGTTCGATGAGTCGGTCCAGATCGTCTTTGGTGGGCCAAACTCGTTTGAGCGTCTTATTTTTGTCTTCAGAAATGCGCAGGTTTTCGTTTTCGTATTTGGCGAGAAAATCCGCGATCGCGCAAACAAAATCTTTTTTAGAACCCGATTGGCTGCTCAACTGCTGCGCCAGTCCGTAATTGCGCTGCCAGTCGAGTTCTACCTCACCGTTGCGAGTTTGAATTCTGCCGGCATGGACAGTTGCTTGGTTGATGGCTTTGGCGATACGGAGAAAACTGGGGTCTTGGGTGATTTGGGTAAATCGTACGTCTTTTTTGCTCATAAGATCGAGTCCGTGTTTGGAAAACTGGCGAGGATTTGGAGCGTGGGGATCGGCAAGTTTTTTAACCAGATAGTCGGCGTATTTGACTTGAAAGGGGAAAAAGGCAGTTAGGCTATTTCCAGTGATAAAATCTCGGTAAGCATTGAGAAGTTCTGCGTGTCCTGCTTCTGCGGATAAGCCACGAATGACAGCAAGGTGTTCGTCGAGGATTTGTTGGTAGTCAAGGAGTTCGTTGTAGTTTTCTGGGGAAATCCAGCTAGGAAGTCCCAGGGAAAAGATTGCTTGAACGCCATAAACTTGCCCTTTGGAACCAAAGTGGGTACCATGAAATCGGCTCACAAATCGATTGAGCGATCGCTGCCAAATATCCCAACCCTCGCTGGGGGTATCTTGTGCTTTGGCGGCGTGGTAGTCGAGCAGTTCCCGCGCCAATTTTAGCACCAGTTCGGCATCAAATCTGGCAATGCCGTGTCCGCCGCCGGGTGGGTTGTACTGGCGGAGGCGATCGAGAACTTGGCGGTAGGCTGCCAGAGAAATATCTTGGGGACATAAGGCCACGGTCCGCCAATCGTATTTCTTTTCTGCGATTTTTACTTGTTCGGACAGGGCAAAGTGAAAGAAACCGCTGGCAATGAGCCACAAGTTCAGCCAATTTTCTTTTTGAGATTTGAAACTAGGAGCATCAGTTTTAACCCGCGTCATTCCTTCTACGGCGGTCGGTTGGTAAACTTTAACCGCACTATCGGAGTTAGGCAATTTGAGTGCGTTTTCTTTCTTGAGAGATTGGGCCGCGCGATCGCTGGGTCTATCTCCGGCTTCCCAACTTGGCTGGCTGTAGGCGCGGAAAATGCTTGCTAGAAGCAAACCGTAGCTATCTCGTAGCTTCCATGCCTCCAACCACAATCTATTATGATTGCGATCGTGGCGCATGGCAGTTAGCAAGGTAGCGTTTTGCGTGCGCGGATCGGCGGGTTTGGGCGCATCTTCTTCCCATTCAGGTTTGCCACCGCTTTGGTAAAGATAGTCCCGATATTGTTTGCGAATCTCTTTCTGTTCTACGGCGTTAAAAACGGGGGTTTCGGCGGGAAGTTGGTCCTTTTTTTCCGTTTTGGCACCGACAACGGGGGGAAAGGGATTGGCATACTCGATACGCGCGATCGCATCGATATCGAGGGGGGTTTGAAGTTCCAGACGATACTGACTGCCAGCATCGATAAGCTGTACGGTGGGATTGTTTTCCGTTTGACGCTGGGCAAATTCTACCAAATTGGCTAACCCCAGCGTCAGGAAAGGGTCGGCACAGTTGCCGTAGGTTTTGGGAACGAATAGAGTACGAATCATGGATGCTATTGGCTCGCAACCAAGAGTTCAAACAAACTATCCCTATTATAAATTTATTTTGAATTGGGGGGTTCTAATTTTGGCGATGGTTCTTGACGGCCTCTTTTCTGCTGTTGGTGGGGATTTTAGAAAATTAGGAGGGGGCGATTTGGCAAAAAGGCAATGCTTTTTCATCGGCTGGTTAAGATTTTTTTTCATAAAAATTTACAATTCCACAACATAACAGTCCTTTTTAAGACTTGCCCTGAACTTGCCGAAAGGGAAATTGGGGATATAGCGTTTTCACTTGACGTGTATATGATGCAATTGGTAGGGGCGGTTCGCGAACCGCCCCTACAGGGTTTCCAAATTTCTAGACATATTCCGTTCTGAAGCTAGAGGCAGAAAACCGCCATGAGTTCCTCAATGGGAATATTGTACCCATGGCAGAGTTGACACTCTCACGAATAGAATTCGTGAGATTCTCGCTTCATTGGGTGTGCCTAGATGGATTAGCTATGCTAGTCCATCCCCG
>NZ_LNDC01000116.1 GCF_001870905.1 Geitlerinema sp. PCC 9228 | reverse complement strand
GATCTTCTAGAAATTTTGCAAGTTCGTTTTGAAGAAGTTCCCACCGAATATAATCAGCGTTTGCAAAATATTGACGATGTAGATATTCTTAAACAGTTGTTGCGGCAGGCAATTACTATCAATTCTTTGGAAGAATTTGTAGATTTATTGCCTTATCAGGAAGGTAGTTAAAAAATACTTCATTGAAGCGATCGCTTTTTCCTCAACTGTGCGATCGCTTCATAATTCTTAACAATATCCCTGGTTCGGTTTTTAAAAACCATCGCCGCATCGACAGCAAGAACCTAGGAAAACTGTAGCAAATCGTCGAAATGAACGCGGCGTTGTTGGTCTAGTTCTTGCAAGCGACGGGTTTCTGTGTAAATTTGTTCTTGAACCCATGCTGCCTCGTCGTGGTTGGCAGATGCGATCGCTTGTTGCCATCGTTCTAACAAATAGCGACGGCGTTTTTGACACATGGCACGTTCGATATAGGCACTGGCGGCACGAACAACCAACGGAATCCGCTGCATTTCGATTTCGTGGTTTTCGTCTAAATAAAATAGATGGGCAACTTGTTCCATTTTATCGGGAAATTCCATACATTGGGTTTGCAATTTTTCGACAATGGTGTCGCTGTCGTGGTTTTCTTCCGATAGAGATAGAATTTGCTGCCACAAAAAGCGATGGTGGGATAGGCTAAAATCCGCGCCTTGTTCGTCTAAATGTTGCAAAGCTTCCAAAACCGTGGCACGTGCCTGGGGGCAATGGATGTAAAGTCGCAGCAACAGGGCTTCCGCGCGTTCTAAAAATTTCCAGTCGCCTAGCGTAGAAGTATCGGCAGTATCAGCAGATTTTGAGGAAGATTTCTGGCGGGGAAATCGCAGTTGGCGGCGTAAATTATCGGCATACAGAGGAACCAAACGGGTATCGCCTTGACTGAGGAGTTCGGCGCATTGACTGATGTAATGGGTGCGGGCGTTGCTGTTGGTGATTTTTTGTAAAAGTTTGACTAATTCATTGGAGGCGGTTTGGAAGTCGTCGGCTTGGTTTAAATCTTTGTCGGCGACAATTTGCTGGATTTGCCAGTCAACCCACAGGGGGGCTTCGTCGAGCAACTGGCGATAGGGTTCGGCGCTTTGGTGGGATTTGAGAAATTCGTCGGCATCTTTGCCGTCGGGCATGGTCAGCACGCGCAGCTGCACGTCTCCTTGGTAGGCTAAATGGGCAATTTGACCGATCGCTCTTTGGGCGGCGGTGGTGCCGGAACGGTCGGCGTCGAAGTTGAAAATGACTTGTTTGGATTCGGTGTAACGCAGCAGTTGGTACAGTTGGTTTTGGCTGAGGGCAGTTCCCAAACAAGCAACCACGTTTTCTATGGAAGCAGCATGTAAGGCGATCGCGTCGAAATATCCTTCAACCACCACGGCACGGTCTTGTTTGCTAATGGCACCGCGTGCTTTATCCAAGGCAAACAGGGTGTTGCCCTTTTGAAATAAGGAGGTTTCTGGAGAGTTGAGGTATTTGGGTTCTTCGTCTTTCAAGGTGCGACCGCCAAAAGCAATGACGCGCCCTTTGACATCGCAGATGGGAATCATTAAGCGATCGCGGAAACGGTCGTAGTAGCCGTTGCCAGATTTGCGCTGGGCAATCAATCCCATTTCCTCCACCCATTCCACGGGAAAGCGTTTTTGTTCTACGAGATAGCGGTAGAGGGTTTCCCAGCCGGCGGGGGCATATCCCAGTTGGAATTTTTGGATGGTGGTTTCGCTGAGTTGGCGGTTGTTTTGTAGGTAGTCTAAAGCGGCTTTGCCTTGGGGTTGGTATAAAGCATGTTGGAAAAAGCTAGCCGCGATCGCCATAATCTCGTAATATTTTTCTTGTTGGGAAAGCTGGCGCTGGATTTCCTGTCGCTGTTCGGGATCGAGGGTTTTGATGGGCACTTGGTAGCGTTGTGCCAAATCCAGCACCACTTCGGCAAACGACTGTTTGGTAGTTTCCATCAAAAATTTCACGGCATTGCCACCCATGCCGCAGCCGAAGCAGTAAAACATCTGTTTGCTGGGGCTAACGGTGAAGCTGGGGGTTTTTTCTTCGTGAAACGGGCACAATCCGGCGTAATCTTTCCCCTGTTTGCGCAATACAACGTGTTCGGAGACGATATCGACGATGTCTGCGTGTTGGTTGACGGCTTCGATGGTGTCTGGATGCAGGCGGGGAACGTTGCTAGACGACATAGGTTATGGGGACAACAGGAATGGTGTGTTGGCAGGATATCATGTTGGGGAGGGGTTTGTTTTGGGCATAGGAGCATGGGAGCGTGGGAGCGTGGGGGAAATGGGTAAGGTATGGTTGTCAAATGTATTGCTGAAAGTTCATTCTGCTGTAGCGTTTTTCAGGATGTCTAAAGCGATTTCTACGCCTTGAGGTGGTTGTGGCGATTTTGCTAGTAGTTCCAGATCGTCTTTCGCTCCTTTTAGCACTCCTTTTGCCGATTGTAGCTGTTCGACAATAGTTTGCGTTTCTGTGGCGATATCGGTAACGTCTTCCAAGGCGATGCGGATAACAAGTTGGTCTAATTTTTCTTTAGGAGTATTACCAGGGCAAAGTTCTAAGCTTTTACGCCATAATTCTTGTGCTTCCGATATATTTCCTTGTAAAGAACGAACAATTCCAAAGTTTTCATAAGGAGAAAAAACGTCAGGATTGAGTTGGATAGCTTGTTGGTAAGCAGCGATCGCTTGTTCGTATTTTCCTTGGTCGGAGTAGGCATTGCCTAAAATATTGTAGTTGTTGGCATGATTGGGGTCGATT
>NZ_LNDC01000115.1 GCF_001870905.1 Geitlerinema sp. PCC 9228 | reverse complement strand
CATATCAATTAAAGAAGGTCGTAAATGGCTCTGGAAGCGGTATGAGCTGCTTCCTATTTTGCTAGAATGAAACAGCCCTGCTTTACAAGGGGGACAACAGGGGGTTCTGACCCGCTGGCATTATCGGAGCTTGCCAGTACGGATTTGGTATTAGTCGATAAAAAAAGCTAAAGTCGTAGTTTCTCCGTTGGCACGACAGCCGATGGTTAATACGCCTTGCAGAGCCTCACCATCACCACAAGCATAAATCCTGAAATCGATAACTTCTGGCGTATCGTAAACCGCTGCAAGAATGTTTTGTGCCATTTCCCGTTCTTCCGGATCGTCAAATAGCCATATATCTAAGACATCAGTGTAGTAATCATCATAAATATTTGCAGCAGTAGTGTATAACTCATTGACAAAATCACCCTGATTCTCGGTAGGGCGCTGGTAGGCAAGTTCCCAGTGAATCATCCAAAATGGTTCCAAGGAACCCCCAAAAAAATATCGGTAGTGCCGCAGGGCAACTTGTTCTAAATCTTCCCCAGGTTCTACTTTTTCGTAGAAGGTAACAAGTCCACCAGCTTCTGGCTTCGGAGGTGTGTAGAAAGCAAATAAATCGGTGACATAGTCCGGCAGTTGAGATGAGGAATGCATAACTCGCTTGATGGTTAAAACTTTAATTAAGATTCTAGCCAAAAGGCAATCTGGTTACAAGAGAAGCATTGGGAATCGAGCGAATGTTATACCAAATCCGATGTGTACAAATCACATTTGAGATACCAAAAGTACCGAGGAGGGGGAGGAAGACAGGTGGTGAGGTGGGAATTTTTTTCGGGTCTTTACAGTACGGGTTTCGTATTAGATAAAAACAGTTGTCTGGTTTTCTGAAAGAACCTAAAATTATATTCAAGTGACTTACAAGCCAGTACCCAAAATTTCATCAAAAAAATGAGCCAACCTGCAGACATTGGCGGCAAACGCTTGCTGAGTTTATCCCCAGAAAACTGGATTCAATGGGTAACCCAACTGCCGCAAGTGAAAATCGAAGAATTCATGAGTTCTGATTTTCAATGGGTCAATCGCGAAAACGACGTTTTACTCAACGAACTACAACTGCGTTACAACAACCACATTCCCCGCCGAATGAGAGCTTATGCTGCCCTAGCAGAAGAGCGCTATCGATGGCTAGTTTATCCGGTTGACGAAGAATTATACCATTTCCTTAATAATATGCAATAGATGATAGAGGCATTTTTGTAGGGGCGCAACGCGTGAGTAGGGACGCAACGCGTGAGCGCCTCTACCAGGGCAATTGGAAAAATCCAGACAATTGTTGTTTTTCAGAAATGGTATTAGAACCGTTGGAACTGTTGCTGTCGTTTTTTGCTTCCTTTGTGCTAGAACTACCAGTAGTCCGGGAAATTATGAGGTGGGATATGGCTGTTTTAAGAGAGTCTCCCTGGTATCAGGAAATTCTCAAAGAAGGTTTGGAAAGAGGACAACAATAAGGGGAAACCCAATTGGTTTTGCGCTTGTTGGCTCGTCGTTTGGGAACTGTGGATGAGTCGATACAGGAACAAGTTTGTTGGGTTTTTCCAGTATAGCAGATTTGCAGGCTTGGTTGGCACAACAGTAAATGGGGAACAATGACCGAACAGCGTATTTGCTATTATGGGGGCAAGCTTTGTCAGGGCAATCACACCGGGCTTGCCCCTACGATTTTCTGAACATTTTAGCCTACAAAGGGATGATGGAACCTGGGAAACAAACGACGCTAACAGCTTTTCTGGAGGCTTTAACCCAAATGGAAGAGTCTTTGCCTGATGATGTTCAGCAACGCTTGCATGGGGTTGCTTATGTTTTGCAACAAACAGGGGTAGAAGACCTGCACGAACTGGCTGCCAAATATCCTCCTTTTTATGATATTTATTTGCAAAAGCGCAACCAGTTGTTACAGCAAGAGGGGGAACGCGATAAAAATCAAACCTCACCACCGCCACCACCCAATCAGGAGTTCAACAGCGAACTGGAAAATATGGCGGTTTCGGTTTTTTCTGCTGAAGATTCGGTTGCGGCTGCCCAAGCTTCGGAACGCCCCAACCTTCTGCAAAAAATCCGCAACTGGCTGACGGGAAACCGATAAATATGAACGAACAGCAGATTATTTATCCGACTGTAGAAGTGTTTTTCTTCGATTTGCGAGAGGGATTGGGGGATTCTCCAGAAGAAATAGAGGTTCGTCGCCGGAATTTTTATGAAAAAATTTATGGGGAGAATACATACGAGCAAGGAGATTATCCCAAATTTTGCGATCGCGACAATCCTACCCAACCAGTAGTATTATTAGAAAAGGGTAGCGAATCCTTTCCCAATGGTGAAGATGGGCAATACTATCCCGTACAATTGGGCGATACCTATGCTTTGGTTGCTTCTTATTCTGGCAAGTTCGATGCCCACGGTCAACCCAACACCGAACCCCACACCATTCAGCCAGCCACCAACCATCCCAACGAAATTGGCATCCCTTTTGGCAACTTCCAAGGCAAACTGCAAGAGCGACTGCACCAAAAAACGCCGACTTTAGGGCAAACTTGGCTGATTTACGGCAAAATCCCCGACCCCAATGCCGACCTAACGCAAGTTGCCCAACAATGCTACCAACAAATGGTGGCTAACCCCAATTGGCATCGAGATTGTATCGGTGAGGGAAGTTTGCAAGGCGGTACTCTATTTGAAATTTGGCATTCCGATTCGCAGCCATCCCAATCCGCACATATTTTGATTTGGTTGTTTCCTGCTAGTAAAGATGTCGCAGCAATGCGCGAAGAGGTACCGGCATCTTGGTGGGATTTTCTCTATTTATTCCAATATCGCCACAAAATTCTATGGGCTTACGCGCAAAGCCGGTATTTGCGGAAGCAATTAAAACAAAATTTTGTCGAGTTAAAACAAAAAAGCGATCGCACCCAAATCTTACCACAAGAAATTGACCAAGGAAAAATTCCCGGGCGTGAGTTGCAAAATATCCTCACTGAAAATTTGGCAACCATGTCCAACTATACCGTCGATCTCAATTATCTGGACGACCAAAGGCGCAATATTGATATTAACATTCAAAACTATCGCGATCGCTTTTTCTACATGCAACAAAAATACCCAAATAGCGACCTGCAATGCTTGGGCAAATTTTCCGAAAGCGAGATATACGCCAAAAAATACCAACGCCAAATCACCGCCGACTACGAAAACCTACAACCCGGTCTCACAGTTCTGCAAAACCTCAACAATACCATCAGCGGCATCATCCACATCGAACAAACCAAAGTTGACCGCCGCCTCAACAACACCGTTGCCATTGTCGGCGTGGGGTTAGCCACCAGCAGCCTCGCCGCCTCTGTTGCTTTGGAAGGCCAAAATCCCCCCGATACCCATACGGATTTCCAATTCCTCACCGACCCCGCCTTTACCATCAGCCTGGGAATTGGTGTATTTTCCGCCGTTTTGGTTGCCGTCTTTCTGCGATTTCGCCGGTAACTCCTCCGGGATAATTGAAAATCTCTAGCATTTATTTGCTAGCTAGCAACAACCAAATTAAATGCAAAAAGCGCGATCGCACCTACTTTATCCAGACAGAAAGCGATCGGAGATATATCGAATTGCATCGGCAATTTTATCTGGTTTTTGAAAACTTTGGTATCCTAGCTTTTCTCTAATTTCATATTCTAGCCAACTCGTGCTAAAGTCACTATTGAGTTTGCTAGCAATTCCCTCCGAAATAGCTGGAATAAAGGCAGAAAAATGTTGGGGTTCTTGTAAGAAATCAGATCCACGGCTTTTCCGAACTTCATCTTCTATCCAAGAAGCAATTTCCATGGCTGTTAAACGGTCTTCACGTGCAGAACCAAGGGATACTTTAAACCGAGAAAAGGCGGATTGGGATGTATTGGGATTCGGTTGCGGTTCGGAACGCAATCCTTGATGAATTTCTAGCATCCCTAAAGTAACGCTCTCGTGAATGTAATAATCCAAAGCACTAACAGCAAGCACCCAAGCTGCCCTCAAAATATCTGAAATATCAAGAGCTGCGGTCACTTGCACTTGTAACGAATTATGCAGACTAATTAAATCTTTTACACGCTGAATGCTGATACGAAATTGCTCAATGGCTGGTCTCATGGACGGAAGATAAATGAATAATTTTATCAGCAAGACCGGAAAAGGTTTCTCGAAACTCTTTTTGTTTTTTCTGGTTTCTTTCTAATACAATGCCATCTTGCTTTAATTGTTCTGGTGTTAAATCATAAATTGGAGTACGATGTTTTTGCGACAATGCAATTAAGCTATTAAAATTTGATAGTTTGGCTAAAGTGAAACTATTTGGATCGATTCCTTGTTCCGAGTAATATTCTAGTGAAAAAAGCATGTTGTTATTTCTTAAAACTGGAGAAAGTTTCTCTGAAACATCATTTTCAACATTTTGAATCCACTTTTCAAATGCTTTGGTTTCTTTACCATGTACGATTCCGAAATTTTGTACAATTGTTCCTAAAAATTTTAAATTAATTTCAGGAAAGGGATAAGTAGCTTCTTGAAAAATTGGTAAAGCACGTGCTCGTTTGGCCCATCCATACCATTTTAGTAAGATATTAATTAAAGAATCAATAGCCATTACTGAAAAGAAATCTGCCATTGTCGGTACTAAAAAGAAATCGCTGGTCATCAGTAAATTTTGATTGATGGCTCCCAAACTGGGACTCATATCAATTAAAATATAGAACCGGGTAAATTCTGTAAAGTCCGAATGGAACCACTAAGTTCTTGAGCCACACCAAGGGTTACTTCATATTCTGCCAAACCCACATGACCAGGTAGCAAAAACAGCTTTTCTGGTCTTTCGATAGGTACGCAATCTACTGGTTGAATAGATTTTGGTTGCGACTCAAATGCTGGTGCTAGACCAGTTTTGATATTGGAGTGGGTTTGGTATATATTTTCTATGCGATTTTCATCCTCTTCTGTATGTTCCCCTAGCGCTATCCCTGTGAGATTGCATTGTGGGTCGGCATCTACTAAGATAGTTGTTTTGCCTTTGGAGGCTAGCATCCAACCGACATGAAAAGCACTGGTGGTTTTGCCTACACCACCTTTATGGTTAAAGAAAGCAATTTTTTGGACCATATTCAAGGTCGTTCGTTTAGGAATTGAAAGCTTTCCCGTACGGAAGGGAAATAAACCTTTTTCAAGAATAGCACATCCGCTTTTCTGGGAAGAATCTAAAATAAAATGCGCCCAGTGGTGAGCATTTGATAGCCAACGGTGATAGAAGCAAAGGAAACCACAAATTGCCACAAGGTTGTAGCAGTGAGAACGGCATTGCTGCTTAGAAATACCAAAACAATACCAATTACAAGGGGAATCCAGCCCAAATTTTTCTGGCTTCTAGGCAAATACACCAACATGACCAAACCGGCAATCAAAGCCAAAATCGAACCGTCGGCGGCAATTCCCCGCCAAAAATAAGGGTGGGGATTGGTGGTGAAAATAATATTCTGACCTAGCATGTAGATGCCGAAGATAACCAAAGCGAGTCCCAAAAGTTGAATGATGAGTCTCATAAAAGCTGCCTCCTCGAATTGCGATTTTGCCAATGTAGTTTCTTAATCTAGTCTAGAGGATCTACGCCTGTAGCGGCGGACCAATTTATATAATTTATAGATTTCGGCGTTTGTTGGCAAACACAAGCAAAAGCTATATCCCATCAGTAGGGTGCCTGTATGGGGGTGAATGTCATATCGTTAAAATCATAAATTAATTGGATATCTTGCAATCGGTTGCTGCGCAAAGACCCCTTATAAAGACATCCTTTCTCTGCCCACACCAATCGGTTTCTATCCCACTCTGCCCACTCCCAATCGGGATAGGATAGGGTGGTTCCAGATGGCCGATGGCAGAGTTCGTGTTTGTCCCAATAACATCCTTTGCCTTCGATATGGTAAAGTTCTGCATGGGCAAATTTGCGCAAGACCCACCCTTTTTTTAAGGATTTTTCAAAAATATCCATTCTCTCGCAATTGCCGGAAGAGATTCTGTCAATATACTGCCAGTTATCTCTTTGCAGTCGTAAATAATAGACCCCGGGACATTCGCCACCGTAATAAGCTGGTATTTGATAGGTTTGGTCTCGGCGAACTTCACTGGAATCGCGCAACATTGTATGCGACCAGCCTTCATTTAACCAATAAGTGCGATCGCTTGTAAACAAACCACCACCAAACCAGCAATCTCCTTTTGACAATAATACCAAAGCTTTCAGCCAGGGTGCCCGAGAAATGGCGGTCCACGACCCTTTCGTTTGAGAATCCCATTTGCCATTCATAGCAAAATAAATGACATATTTGCCATCACCAGATAAATCGCTGCGGCGTTCGTAAATACGACCTTTTAACCACTGACCCAATACAAATGTATCCTGCTTTCTATCCCAAAGCAACGTACAAACTTGTTTGGAAGGACCGCGTCGAAACACCAAACCCACCGGTTCTTTTCTAGCAAGAATAACATGAAGTCTGGCAGGAAAAAAATTTTTCATGGGAGCTTTTCCAAGGAACTTACAATTATTTTAATTCAATGATTCAAAAACCTACAAAACCACAACAACTTGTTCTTTTTTCAATACTCCCAACCCCCAACCCCCCATACTCCCATGCTCGGCCGCTCCCATACCCTACCTTGGTAACTACGGCAAAATTCTCCTATCATGGAAGAGACGTAAAGAAATGTAAATAAACATGCAAGGCAAAGTAGCGATTGTGGTAGGGGCTACCGGTGGCATTGGTTCGTCGGTTAGCCGGAAACTGGCGGATGCTGGGGCAAATGTGGTTCTCAGTGCCAGAAACAACAACAAACTCGACGAACTGGCTAGCGAAATTCCCAACAGCTTGCCCGTTGCTGCCGATATCACCGACCCGCAGCAGGTGGAAAGCATGGTACAAAAAGCCGCAGAACAGTTTGGGCAAATTGACATTTTGGTCAACGCTGCGGGGGCTGGCATTTTGAAACAGTGGGTGAAACTGACCCCTGAGGATTTGGATGCCATGTTGGATGTCAACCTCAAAGGGAGTTTCTATACGAGCCAAGCGGCTGCTAAAGTAATGAGAGGGCGCAAATCCGGACATATTTGCAATATAACCGGCATTTTGGGCAAACATTCCATGGCAATGGGCAGTGCCTACTGTGCTTCCAAATTTGGTGCTGTGGGTTTTAGCAAATGTATGGCGGAAGAGTTGCGCCGCTTTGGGATTAAATTTACGTTATTTTATTTCGGTGGCGTGGATTCTCCTTTCTGGGATAATGTCGGTTTGAAGGTAGACCGTTCCCAAATGTTAAGTACGGAAACGGCGGCAAATGCGATTATGTATGCCTTGTCTGCGGAACCACAAGCTGTTCCCATGGAAATCAACATCCAGCCAGACAGTCATTTATTCTTCTAATCCATTGCCAGTATACAATTAACTGTTTAGGATGCTAGCGCACTCAAACGATCGCAACCAGCGAGGTTTATGGATATTGGCTACGTACACTTTTACGTCAAGGATGCGGTTTTCTGGCGGCAATGGTTCCAACGCCGGATGGCATGGCGTTGGCTGGATAGTATTGCCAACCAATATACCCATACGGAACTGTTGCACAGCGGTGCGGTGTTCGTTGTCTTTTCCATGCCCAAAACACAGGCAAGTTCGATTTTTCGTTCTTTGCAGCAATTTCCGCCAGGGGTGGCTGATGTGGCGTTTCAGGTGCGAGATTTGGATGCCTTATTGGCAAAGGCGGTGGCAGCGGGTGCTAGATTATTGCAACCCCAGCAAAGCTCTGGCGGTTGGAAATGGGCAAAACTCGCTGGTTGGGGTCGTTTGACCCATACGGTGATGGAAAGGTTGTCTCGGCCGGAAAAATCGGTACAATGGGTGGAGGATGGCGATCGCTTGCAACCGTTTGTCGATCGAGAGGCGATAAGCGATCGCGATTTTCAGGAAATTTCCATTGAAGCCATCGACCATGCGGTGTTAAATGTTCCCGTGGGAGAGTTACAGGCAGCGGTGGATTGGTATTGCGAAATTTTCGGATTTCAACCCCGGCAAAACTTTAACATTCGCACCCAAAAATCGGGATTGTCCAGTCAAGTTTTAACCCATCCCCTGGGAAACGTACAACTGCCGGTCAACGAACCCACCTCGGCAAATTCTCAGATTCAAGAGTTTTTAAATTACAATCGCGGTGCTGGCATCCAGCATATTGCTTTGAAAAGCAACAATATTTTGGCATCGGTTGCCCAAATGCGACGCAACGGGATTTCGTTTTTATCGGTTCCCGATAGCTATTACGAACAATTAAAAGCTGGTTGCGATGGTTTGATTTCCCCGCAGGAATTTGCCCGGATTCAAGAACAAGAAATTTTGGTAGATTGGAAGCAAGATGAAATAGCAATAGCAAATCAAAATTATCGGGAAATTCCTTTGTTGTTGCAGACGTTCACCAAACCCATTTTTGAGGAACCAACGTTCTTTTTTGAAGTTATCGAAAGGCGATCGCAAGCCAGGGGATTTGGAGAAGGGAATTTTAAAGCTTTATTTGAAGCGATCGAGCGGGAACAGCAGAAGCGCGGTACAATTTAGAGGAGGGAACTTCACGGGAAAATGTTGCCAATTGCTAACTTTCCTTGATAAAGCGAATAATTTCTCGCACATTACCAAGAAAACGGGAATCTTCCGAAAGCTGCGCGATCGCATTTTTGGCATCTTGAGAAAGGCGTTCGTGTTCCGACTGGTTGCGCGTGCGTAACGTTTCCAAGGCAGAACCCAAATTCGTGAGGTCGTTGCGGGTGGCTTGTAGCTGTCGTTGCTGGGTCGCTGCCCAAGAATTGGGATTTTTGGTATTGAGTTGCTGTTGCAGCCGTTCCACTTGCTTTTGCATTTGGTTGACGCGATCGCGCAGTTCGACGATATCCTGGCGAGGATGGGTCAATTCCTGTTGAATAGAAAACAGGCGCGTGGCAATATACTCATAGGTGCGAATGGCCGGTCGCAACAAAGTTAGCAACAAAGCGGCGATGGAACCAATGTAACCAATAGCGCTCACATTAAAAGCTGCTAACAAATACAAGGCAAGCGCAGAAACCAAATGCAATCCCAAAGCGACCCACAAAGCACGTTTTGCCAGCATTTGCACGTAGGATAGCTGGGGTTCTGCCACCGAAATTCCCCGGTCTTGGGATTGTTGGGCATCTGCCATGACTTCTTGAGAGCGAAAATAAATATTCCAAGGAACCGTCACCACCACCAACAGCCACCAAAAACTGGCACCACCAATCACCCAATCTAAGAAATTTCCTACGGGAATCTCCAACCAATTCAAAACGGCAAAGGCAACCAGCAAGGTCACCACCAATCCAGCACTAAAATTACCAAAAAAGCGAACTGACATTTGCTTTTCTCCAAAAACGTCTATTTGCCTCTATTTTCGATAGCTGCTGCCAGGGTTGGCGATATTGAATGTGACAGTTGTTAAACTGGAAATTAGAGGCACTGGAAGATAGCGAAGGTAGTATAATCGAGAAATCCCAAAAAATCATTGTGTTTTAGAAAGGGTATTACTATTATAGAAACCAGCTTTCTTGGAGAAAATTACATGCACGTCGAGCCATGTTGTCAAGCTCTACTAAATCATTTTTTACCAAAGCTCGATCCCAAACGCTCTGGCATTTGTATTGATGTTGGTGTTGGTACTTTTGCATTTTACTGCGAAAAGTTTGCTCGATTGGGATTTCAAACTTGGGTTGTGGAACCACTGCCAGTTCGACAACTTCGTTCTCGGTGTCAGCAACACCAAATATCGCTAATCGAGGCATGCCTTTCAGATAGGGATGGCAGGCAACCTCTTTATATGGGCAAGTTTGCCGGCCAAGCAAATTCTAACTTTAGTTCCCTATCCGCTGATTGGTTTGGCTCTTCTTCTACCACAAAAATTGTAGAAACTCTGAGTCTGCCAAGTTTATTTGCTCGAATCCAAAGTAAAGAACTAACTTGTCTCAAAATGGATGTTGAAGGCTGGGAATCTACGATTATTGCTCAGCTCTCGGATTTACCGCGATCGCTTTTACCGAAGGTTATCATGTTTGAGTACGGTGGCGGTAGCAATCGACAAACAGGCAATCGCGGTTGGTCATCCAAATACATCCAAGGAACCATGCAATGTCTTGATGTTTTAAAAAGCTGTGGTTATGGAACCAGTATTTTAGTGGATATGGTTTCTCGCAGCCAAGAGCGAGTTTTTCACTTACAGAAAGATCGTTTGACCCCCGACTCTATTTTTTATGAGAATGCCGTTTATGGTAATATAATTAGCTTTCTGGATTTTGAAGAGTCTCTCGATGAAATCAGCGAAATCTGCCGCCCATATTACAACAATACTTTCATTTTTTGGATAGAAACGAAGGTGCAAGCAATTTTTCAACTCTAATTGCAGAGTTTGCTGCTTGCTCATGCCAATCCCAACTCCCGTTTCAAGCTTTTCATAGACTCGCTGCTAATATAATTTTCGCAACCAATAATTTCGGGAATGCGAATCATTTCGCTGCGATTGGCAGCTAGGGCAGTTTTGACTTCATCGTAACTAGCGCGATCGCATATAATCAAATCAGCGCCGCGTACCACGGCATTCAACTTATAAGCATCTTCCGTTTGAGCAAACATGGGCAGCAAATCGTCCCCGCGCAAGCTGTGCAAAATCACTTCCGCCGCCCGCAAAATCCCAGAACTAAGACTCACCAAACCCAAACGGGTATTTTCCGGCAGAGAGAGCACCAACTCCGTCTCTTTTGCATAATCATATACATCCACAGGAATCACCCTTACAGACTTAGGCGAAGCAATTTCCTCCGCAGCGGCTACAAAATAGCGGCTGGTAACCACCGTACTAGAGGCAGTCTGGTCGAGGGCAGATTCTAACTCTTCCAAGGGAACAACTTGTACGGGAATGGCAAGGGTTTTTTGCACTTCTTGCCCCATTAACTGCCCAACGCCGATATCCTGGGAAGGTGCTGTTACCAAAACCCGGGCACTGCAACGCAAGCGCCAGTCAATTTCTGCCAGAAACAACTCCCGGGCATCCTGTAGGGAACAACCTTGTTCCAACAGTTGGTCTAAACTGTCTTTAATGGTATCGTAAGCATGGGGATGCTTTTGCAGTAGGGGCGAATGGGGTCTGGTACCGCCTTCACGCCCCAAATCGCGCACGTAAATTCCCGAACCAGCTTGAGACTCCACCAATCCCAACTCTTCCAATTGGCGATATACTTTATTGACCGTATTGCGATGCAATCCCGTTTGCATGGCAAGTGCCCTGGTACTGGGAAGGCGGTGGTTGGGGGGAAATTGCCGAGATGCGATCGCAAAACGAATTTGGTTAAACAGTTGGTTGGAGGCAGGAATTTCGCTGTCAGGCTGAATTTGGAATTTAACCATAAGTGCGGCAGTAGCAATAGCAAGAGGCAATGGCAACTTTACATCAAGGGAGATACTCCCTAGTGTAGGACCAATTGCTGCGATCGCAACCATTTCTCTGAGAAGATTTTCAATTGAGAGAAAATTGTACTTAACCGATAGTTTTTCTCTAGGATTGGGGGTAGGATTGACAATATCTCTTTTTTCCCAAAAATGACGCTGTCACCTATCTGGTTCTAACCCAACCCTGGTAAATTTCGTTGCTCGTTCCATAGCCCAAACCCCATATGCTGAATTCTACCAGCAACAACCAACCCCTAACCTACACCAGTCCCAAAGAGGTTCTGGTCAAGCATCCCACTGCCCTCAACGGTACCTTTGACCCCCAACGCATTGCTAAGATTGCTCTGATAGCTGAAGACAAATACGACCTCCCCGTCAGCTTGAACCAGGAAAACGGGATTTGGCAAGTATCTCTAGAATCAGGTTTTAGCCAAGCTGGCATTCGCTGGTTGCGTTTGAAAGGTTTCGACGGCAACGGGGAATTGGTCAGCAGCCAGCGGGTTTTTGTGACCGTCAGCAGCAAACCCATGATTGAGGGAGATTCCATAGAAATCAAAATTTTGCGGGAAACCTATTTCAAAGCTGCCCCCATTTCTTCAGAAAATCTCAAAAGCCAAGAGAAGGCAAGAGTAAAAACGTCGCAAGGGTTTACAGCAACTCGCTACGGCTTCATCAAAAACCATCTCAAAGTAGAACTCAAAAACGGTGCTTTTGGTTATTTTTACGAACCCCACATTCATTTAACCAAAAATGGAGAAATTTTACACTTCCAGCTCAAAAATTTGCCTAAGACGCCACCGGGATTTTGGCAGATTTGGATTGCCCACGCCACCAAAATTAAAGCCACTCCAGAACCTTCCGAACAACTTTTGGACCAGCAAAAGCAAGATTTGCTCTTTGGGGAACATTTTTTCGTAACCGGATATGCCTGCGTGGAAGGACATTTTCGGGTAACGCTTTCCAAAGGGTTGCCCGATTTCGGCAAGATTGGCTACTTGTATGCGCCCCACATCCGATTGTTGCAAAATGGCGAGTTGGTTCCATTTGACCCCAATGCCGTCAACGTTCATATTTTAAAAACAACTGCTTTTAAGAAGAAACCACAACCGGCGGCGGAACTAGCTACATCCGAGAAAACCACGCTGACGGAAGGCATGGTTTATGGGGTAGTGGGCTATACTTGGGTGAAAGGTCACTTGAAAGTGTCTTTTAGCGAGAATTTACCGGATTTTGGCAATACGGGTTATTTATATCCGGATTTTATCGAACTGCGCCAAGGAGGTAAAACCATTCAAGCGGGTTCGGGGTTGAGTTATAGCGAACCCAAATATGCGATCGCAGGTGAAAAAACGGTTTTACAAGGAAAATTTGCACCCAATACGATTGGCAAAATTTCGGTTTTGGCAGAAAATAAATATTCGCTGCCGGTAACCCTCAATCCTAACAATGGGGTTTGGCAGGTGGTATTGGAGAAAGGATTTCAGCAGGCGGGGTTGCGGTGGTTGAACTTGCGGGGATTTAGTAGTAACGGCGCGTTGGTGGATAGCCAGCTGGTTTACATCACGGTTAGCGCCGAACCCCTCAGCGGTGGCACCGATTTAAAGCTCACTATCAAACGGGATACAATTTTTAAAATGACGCCAGCGGATTCCGGGGCGCTCAATTCCCAACAAAGAGCTAAGATAGGGGGAAATCAAACCTTGGCTGTCAAACAGTATGGATTTGTAGACGGTCATTTGAAAGTATTGTTGGCAACGCCAATTGCACCGGTGGGTGAGTTTGGTTATTTCTTTGAAGACCATGTCAATTTGTATCGCGGTTCGCAACAGCTAGCTTTTGAAGTGGAAGATGTACCTACAGTGGAAGGGCAAGCCCAGTTGTTGGTCGAGAAAACAACATTTTTCAAAGCCCAACCTAAAGATGCGGCTTTGTTGCCAGGGAATCAAAAAACCAAAATTGCTTTGGGAACGGTTTTGGAAATTACGGGATATGCTTCCACGCAAGGACATTTTCGGGTAACATTGGCAGAATCTATGGGAGAATTGGGGAATGTGGGCTATTTGTATTGGCGTCACGTTACTATTAAAAAAGGCGATCGCGTCATTGGATACGACCCAGAAGCCTTAACCGCCACCATCCGCCAAACCACAGCGTTTAAAAAACGACCGACCGATTCCAGCCAACTGTCGAGTTCCGAGAAAGTAACCTTGCCTACCGGTCGGGTGTACGGCGTTAGCAGCTACGCCATCGAAGACAACCACCTGAAAGCGGCAATGACTGAAGAATTTGAAAATTTCGGCAATACAGGGTATTTGTTCCCCGACCACGTGTTGATGCGTCGCGGCGGCAAGTCATTTGACCCGTTTCCCGACCAGTTGGAAATCGACGTTCCCTATTTTTCCCAAGTAGACAACCCCCGCTATTCCTGGTCTACCTGCAACGTGACCACCTTGGCAATGGTATTTTATTATTACGGCGTGCGATCGCAATCCGGAGGGCAGTTAGAAGACGAACTGCTACAATGGTGCATCAATTACGCCGGCTACGGGTCTTGGACCTCTCACAACGTTCTTTCCAACCTCATCCAAGCCTACGATTTTCAAACCAGTTTTAGTACCAGTCGCAACTGGTCGGAGGTAATGAACGAACTGGTCAACCGACGACCGGTTCCCATTGCTGGCGATTTTACGGCCAGCGGCCATATTCTCTGCATTATCGGGTACAATCAGTCAGGCTACATTGTCAACGACCCCTGGGGAGATGCATTAACCGGGTATTCCGACGTATACGGCGCTCGGTTGTTGTATCTTTATGGTTATATGGATGAAGTCTGCGGTCCCGATGGCAATGTTTGGGCGCATTTTATTCGTCCTTAGTTTATTTGTTCCCTGCAAAACCAAGTTTCAATCGCAATTATGGTACGTTCTGTTTGGCAACCACTGACTCTATCCCAAATTCCCTGCCAGCAATGGCAGCGTCAAAGCATCGTTTTTCGTTTGACCAACGGTCCTCTAGCTGCTTGGCGTCAGGGTAGCTGGCTGATGCAGTGGGCAGAACCCTTGGGCGCGTTATTGGTTAGTTTGGTTTTTGTCGTAGGACCGTTGGTATCAACCTCACTTATTGGGATTTTGTTACTTGCCTGTGCCGGATTTTGGGCGATATTAACGGTTACGGAAGACTGGCGGCACCCCCAAGCCATTCTCACCCCCATTCATTTGCTGGTCTTGCTGTATTGGGCAATTTCTACGGTGGCTATGGCTTTGTCGCCGGTGCGGGAAGCGGCGTTTACGGGATGGGTAGAGCTGACTTTGTACCTGTTGCTGTTTGCTTTGGCGGCTAAGTTATTGCGATCGCATATTGGCAGAAGAGTCCAAGATGCGTTTGTGGGCGTTTACTTGCATATTTCCCTAATGGTCAGTGCCTATGGCATCCGTCAGTGGTACTTTGGGGCAGACCCCCTGGCAACTTGGACCGACCCAGAATCGACTGCTGCTGAAATTACCAGGGTGTACAGCGTTTTGGGCAATCCCAATTTGCTGGCTGGCTATTTAATTCCGGCGGTGGCGTTGAGTATGGGGGCGATTTTTGCCTGGCGTCGCCTCACTTGTAAGGCGCTGGCGGTGGGGATGTTTGTGGTGAATTCGGTGTGTTTGATTCTCACCTACAGTCGCGGTGGTTGGATTGGGTTTTTGGCGGCTGGTTTTGTGTTTGTACTGATGCTGGTCTATTGGTGGACCCCCAAATTGCCGCAGAAGTGGCGTATTTTTGCCATACCAGGGGTTTTGGGTGCCAGTGCGGCGGTGGTGGTGCTGGCGGTGTTGTTTGTAGACCCCATTCGCGATCGCGCTATGAGTATTTTTGCGGGTCGGGAAGACAGCAGCAACAATTTCCGCATGAATGTGTGGGCGGCGGTTGTGGAGATGATACGCGATCGCCCTATCCTAGGAATCGGACCGGGCAATGATGCTTTTAACCAGGTATATCCTCTATACATGCGTCCCAACTACAGTGCTTTGAGTGCCTATTCGGTATTTTTAGAAGTGGCTGTGGAAACGGGATTTATCGGTTTGGCATCGTTTTTGTGGTTTCTGCTGGTCAGTTTTGCCGGTGGCTGGCGGCAAGTCTGTGCCCTGCGTGACAATAGGAATTCTCAGGGATATTGGCTGATGGCGGCGCTGGCGGCTATGGTAGGCTTGATGGTACATGGTTTGGTGGATACGGTGTGGTATCGTCCCCAAATCAATACGGTATGGTGGTTGTGTGTCGCGATCGCTGCTAGTTATCTGCCAATTCGTGCAATGGAAGATGGAAAAGTAGAAACCTAACTGGCTGCCATGGGCTGGTTTTGGGGATACCTGACGCGATCGCGATTGGGAAATTGTTATTTGCTATCCGCATAACTGGTTGTTGGAGAAAAATAGATCAACCCGACGGCGATATTCTAGAGGGGATGGCAAGAGATAGGGTTGAGTTTTGTCGAACCAATTGCAGAAACAGTTCTGCTTTTAAAATTTCAATCAAACCCTCAAATTTGACCGCCAGCTTGTCAAGAGCTAGTTGATAGGTATTCTCAATTATTTTACGGATTTGCGTTTTTTGACCCCTTTTGGTAGGATAATCGTAATTTCTAGAATCAAGGCGTCGTATATCTAATTTCGCCAAATTCCCCGTTTGAAACGCTCTATTCCCCATTCTCTCGTTGGTAGAAAGCGCAATCGCAGCGATCGCACTCAATCTCATTGAAGAAATTTTGGGGAAAAACGGAGGGCAAATTTGACAGATTTCCCATTTTTGGGATAGAATGGTAGGTTATTTATTTTTTATCCTAACAGAGGGGGGCTGCTACCAATTCCGAAATTTGACCCCAACTTCTCAAAACCAAGGAAAAGCGATCGCGCCAGACTCAGTATGCCCCCAAACTCCCCATCACCTCACATCAACCCCGCCGACTCATACAACCGACGCACCAACGACATAATCTTACGCCCGTACTCCTTATCCGCCGTCCAACGACCGCTCAACTGGGGAACCAGCGGGGCAATTCCCCGACTCACAAACCGAAACCTGGGGTCTACCACCTCTTGTACCAACGGTTCCGTACTGGCATAAGCCTTCAAATGCTGGATTTGTGCCCTCACCCCCAAACGGGCACTGGAAAACGAAGCACTGCCCTGCGCCGAACTAATATCACCCAAATCGGCAAAATTATTTTGTGTCGGCTCAATATCGCCCCCAAAACGTAAGAAATCCGTCTCCAAACACATTTGACAAAAAGCAATATCGTAATTGACCCCTTCCACAGTGGCTTCCTCGCGGTATAACTTGGCAATATCCGGATAGTCATCTAAGACATTTTGATTGTTTGACTTGAGAAACATCATTAACTGCACTTCCGTCGTATTGCCCTGACGCATAATTCGGTCCATTTGGCCGGGACAAAGATTTAAAATCGATCGCAAAATCACCGTGCGGGTATCGTTATCCCAACCCACCGAGACATTGTACTCCCGCAAATCCACCGCGCGGACGTAGACGATACTCTTGTAGTTCATGCGGCGCAACTCCTGCGCTTGGGCAGCATCGATACCAAAACTATCCACCAACTCCACCGGTACGTAAGCATTGCCATTGACAATAATCCCCTGTTCGCCGTAATTCTGACCGTTAAGATTGATACCAATGCTGGGATATTCTTCCTGAGGCGTGGGAGTAGGGGTCGGCGATGGCGTCGGCGTCGGAGTGGGGGTAGGTAAAGAAGTTCCCCGCAACCAAGCGGCCAATCCATCAGCAATCCCCAACGCAAAATCCCGACGGCGGTTTTGCAATAGCGATCGCTGTTGGGGATTGGTCAAAAACGCCACTTCCAAATACACCGACGGCGTGATAATCCAGCGGCAAAACGCCAATTTTCCCGTACCGCTTTCCGTATCCGGTTTTGCCCCTCTAGAGGTTAGTTGGGGAACCCGCCGCTGCAAAGCCATCAGCATCAGTTCGGCGTGTTTGCGACGTTGGTCGTTGTTGGCAATGTAAAACGCCGTTGCCCCCTTAGCATCGGGATTGGAAGAAGAATTGGCATGCAACTCCAGGGCAATATCCCCAGCACGGGTACGCAGGTTGATCCAGTCCACAGTTTGCACTAAACTCAGATCGTCAGGAACCGACAAAACTTCCAAATCCCGCGATCGCAACTCCGAGACCACCATATCCCGCAAGCGAATCATTTCCTGTGCTTCGGTGGTATCCCCGGCAACCACCCCCGGGTCGCGTTTGCCATCTTCAAAACCGCCATGTCCTGCCGATAGAAAAATTCTACCCATACATCCTCCTAGAATTTGCCGAAAATCGACGCAATTTGCCCAACTTTATACTATAGACAATACGCCAATCGACAGCCCATACAACAGCTTAGTGGTTCGCTTATCTGGTAGAAAAGTATGAATTTAGCAAAAACAGCCGCCTACGGAACCTGGAAATCCCCCATTACCTCCGATTTCATCGTTACCGGTAGCCTGCGTTTGGCAGCATCCGTTCTCGATGGCGAGGATATTTATTGGGTAGAAGGCAGACCGGCGGAAAAAGGGCGCAATGTCATTATGTGTCGCCGGCGC
This sequence comes from Geitlerinema sp. PCC 9228, assembly GCF_001870905.1. Lineage (NCBI taxonomy): Bacteria > Bacillati > Cyanobacteriota > Cyanophyceae > Geitlerinematales > Geitlerinemataceae > Geitlerinema > Geitlerinema sp. PCC 9228. Next base: position 11,319 of record NZ_LNDC01000115.1, on the reverse strand, counting down.
GATGGTACCACCCAAGAACTCACCCCGCCAGAATTTAACCTCCGTACCCGCGTTCACGAATACGGCGGTGGTGCATTTACCGTCGCCGATGGGGTTATCTATTTTGTCAATTTTGCCGACCAAGCGATTTATCGGCAAACCGCCGATGCTGCCCCACAACAGCTTACACTAGCAGAAGAACCCGGCCTCCTACGATATGCCGATTTTAGCGTCGATCGCGATCGCAATCGTTTAATTGCCGTTTGCGAAGACAACCGCGGCGAAGGGGAACCCACCAACACCATTGTCAGCATTTCCCTAGATGGCAATACCACCGGGGAGGTTTTGGTGTCTGGGGAAGATTTCTACGCCAACCCCCGCATTAGCCCCGACGGCAGCCAGTTATGTTGGATTAGCTGGAACCATCCCAATATGCCCTGGGATAGTACCCAACTATGGGTTGCCCCCATCAACAGCGATGGGTCGTTAGGGGAGAAAACCTGTGTTGCCGGGGAAAAACAGGAAGAATCCATTTTTCAGCCGGAATGGTCCCCCGATGGTATCTTGTATTGGGTCAGCGATCGCAGCAACTGGTGGAATCTTTACCGCCAAGAAAATGGTACCATCGAACCCGTATTTCCCATGACGGCAGAATTTGGATTGCCCCTGTGGGTTTTTGGCATGAGAACCTACGATTTTGCCAGTTCCCACCGCATCTTGTGTACCTATACCCAAAAGGGATTGTGGTATCTGGCGAGTTTGAACCTAGAACGCAAAACCCTCACCCCGATTTCCACAGAATATACCAATTTTACCGGCATTCGCGCCCACGGCGATCGCTTGGTGGCCCTGGCTGGTTCTCCCACGCAAGCAACAGCGTTGGTGGAAATCGATGCCAATAGCGGCGCAACTACAGTGATTCGCCGTTCCAATGGAGTACAAATCGAACCGGGATACCTTTCCCAACCCCAATCCATTGCCTTTCCCACTGCGGATGGCGCCACCGCCTACGGCATTTTTTACCCACCGCAAAATCAAGACTACCAAGGTCCGGAAAACGAAAAACCACCGCTGATTGTCAAAAGTCACGGCGGTCCCACAGGGGCTACCAGCAGCAGTTTAAGCTTGCGCGTGCAATATTGGACCAGTCGCGGGTTTGGCTTTTTGGATGTGAACTATCGCGGCAGTACGGGATACGGTCGCGAATACCGCCACAGCTTGCACGGGAAATGGGGAGTTGCCGATGTGGACGATTGCGCCCATGGTGCAAAATACTTAGCCAAGCAAGGTTGGGTGGATGAAAATCGCTTGATTATTACTGGTAGCAGTGCTGGTGGCTATACAACTCTCAGCGCGTTGACCTTCCGGGATGATTTTTGTGCTGGTGCCAGTTACTACGGCGTGAGCGATTTGGAAGCGTTGGTCCGGGAGACCCATAAGTTTGAATCCCGCTATTTGGACCGTTTGGTGGGACCGTATCCCGACCAACAGGAACTTTACCAGCAACGATCGCCCATTCACGCTTGCGATCGCCTATCTTGTCCGGTTATCTTTTTCCAAGGGTTGGAAGATAAAATTGTCCCCCCCAACCAAGCGGAAATGATGGTGAATGCCTTGCGCGATCGCGGTTTGCCTGTGGCTTACGTGGCATTTGAGGGAGAACAGCACGGATTCCGCCAAGCAGATAATATCAAACGCGCTTTGGAAGCAGAACTGTATTTCTATGCCCGCGTGTTTGGCTTCTCTCCCGCTGACGACATCGAACCGGTGGAAATTTACAATATGGATGTATAGAAATGCATTTTTGGTAGAATTTTAGGGGTGTTTCTGGTTTTTTGAGCATGGCCAAGCTTTTAATCTCAGGAGGTGCGATCGCGACCAACGATGACCGGCAAACGGTTATCGATCGGGGTTATGTTATCGTAGAAGACCAGTGGATTGTGGCAGTAGGCAGTGGTTCTCCACCAACCGATACCTACGACCGCACCCTGGATGCTACGGGCATGTTGGTGATTCCTGGTTTAATCAACGCCCATACTCACTTGTGTATGGTATACGGGCGTTCTTTAGGTAGCGATCGCGCTTTGCTGCACTGGCTTTCCGATGCCCAAGTGCCCCTGATGCGGGCGTTTGAACTGCCAGATTATGCCCTGAGTATGGAATTGGGGGCGATTGAAAATATCAAAGCCGGAAACACCACCCTCTGCGAAATCTTTTTTAGTCCTCACTACGACCAAGGGGCAGATGAGGTAGCGGTGGAAAGTTTGGCGCGTACGGGCATTCGCACCTTTTTCTTCCGTGGCAGTAACGACGAATCCTTCTTTGATGGATTCGTGGAAAATCGCCAGGATATTCTTCGTCGCAGCAAAAACCTCATTCGTAAATGGCACCCTTCCCATCGCATCCAGATTGGTGTTGGTCCGTTGGTGCCTTGGGGGTCCACAGCCGAAGCTTTTATGGATGCGGTGGCTCTCTCCCAAGCGGAAAATGTTTTGATTCACTTACACACTTCAGAAACGCCGGCATACAACCAATTGGTACGCCAGCGAACCGGGAAAAGCAACGTAGAAATGCTGGCGGATGTGGGAGCACTAAGCGATCGCGTCATGCTCAACCACTGCGTTCATTTAAGCGATCGCGACATTCAACTCATCGCCGAGGGAAGAGCCTCCGTCATCCACGACCCCACCAGCAACATGATTTTGGCTTCCGGCGTTGCCCCCATTCCCCAACTGCAGCAAGCCGGCATTCCCCTGGGCTTGGCTTGTGACGGCCCGGCATGCAACAATACCCAGGATATGTTCCAAACCATGAAAGATGCCGCTTTGTTGCAAAAGGTCACCACCCGCCAGGCAGATGCTCTCATTGCCCCACAAGTATTTTCCATGGCCACCAGAGGAAACGCCCAAGCTTTGGGGATGGGGAACTGTTTGGGCGCAGTTCAAACAGGTTTTCTCGCCGATTTGACACTCGTCAATCTGCAATCACCTCACTTAACCCCAGCCCACGACCCCATTGCCACCTTGGTTTACTCGGCGCGGGGGGCCGATGTGAGTGCAGTAGTGGTTGGCGGCCGCGTGGTGATGGAAAATCGAATTTTGCAAACGGTTTGCGAGGCAGATATTCTAGAGAAAGCCCAACAGAGAACCAAAGCAGTGCGGCAGAAAGCCAATTTGTAGGCAAAAGCTGAGCTGGGAAAACACGCCCTAAGCAAGGAAACATGCTGGTCTTCTAGGGGAACTGGTAATCGATCTTCAAAAAAATTCCGTGTTTGTGCGGTTCCCTTTTGATGCTCATTTGGTTAAACTAAGAAGGTGGAGCAACGTTGCTATATTGTGCATCCACTTCATCTCGCCCAAAACCGAGCAGACAGGCAATCTTTGCTAACCAGTTGCAATTATATCTCAATTTTTCTAGCAAAAATAGCTAAAATGGGGCAAATTTTTAAGTAAAGCTATGAAGCAAGCCATCGATTATAGCAACTAGAGGATTGAAAGCTTGATGGGGAGGCCCAGAAGCGGCAAACAGTTCTAGCAAATAGCTTAAAAATGGGGACGAACAGCAATCGACATGTCTAGTTTACCATACGAACGAGCGGAAGTTCTCCACGAAACCGATAGTACCATTTTGTATCGCGGTTACCGTCACACTGATGGCGAACCGGTGACGATCAAATTGCTGAAAGCGGGGGCAGCGTCGCTATCGGAATTGGAAAGCCTCAAACACGAATACAATCTCCTACAAGGGAAAACCATTCCCGGTATTATTCACCCTTACGAACTAGCAAGCAGCGAAGCCGGTTTGGCACTGGTTTTGGAAGGGTTTATCGGAAAATCCCTCCAGGATTATGTTAGCGAAAGGCATTTGGCGTTGGCAGAATTTTTCGCGATCGCCACGCAACTCACCGATGCCTTGGCAGCCTTACACCACCACCATATCGTTCACCGGGATGTCAAACCCGCCAATATCATCATCCATCCCGAAACCCAACAAGTAAGGCTCACTGACTTTAGCATGGCCGTATCGGTAACGCCGGGAAAAACCTATACCGCCAATGCTGACTCGATCGAAGGAACCTTAGCTTATATGGCCCCAGAACAAACCGGTCGCGTCAACCGCCCCATCGACCACCGCGCCGATTTGTACTCCCTGGGAGTCACTTTCTACGAACTGCTGGCAGGGGAACTTCCCTTTCCCCAAACCGAGGCAATGGAACTGATTCACAGCCACATCGCCAAACGCGCCCTTCCCCTCAGCCAGGTCCGCCCCCACCTACCATCTATCCTCTCACACATTACCGACAAACTCCTCGCCAAACGCGCCAAAAACCGCTACCAAAGCGCCCACGGCTTGAAATTAGACCTGCAAACCTGCTGGCAACACTGGCAGCAAAGCGGCGATATCCCAGAATTTGCGATCGCCCAACAAGACGTATCCGGCAGCCTGCAGCTGCCCCACCAACTCTTCGGTCGCGAAGCCGAAACCCGCACCTTACAAGACGCTCTACAGTGTGTTTGCCAGGGAAGCAGCAAACTAGTTTTGGTCAGCGGCTATTCCGGTATCGGCAAGTCAGCTCTAGTGGAATCCTTGCGCGAACCCACATTACAGCAAGGGGGATATTACATCAGCGGCAAATTCGACCAGTTCCAGCGGGATATCCCTTATGCTGCCTTCATTCAAGCTTTTCAAGACCTGGTGCGTCAAATTCTCGCTCAACCTCAAGAACAACTAGAAACTTGGAATCAAAAGCTAAAAAAAGCCCTAGGCAGCAACGGTCAAGTCATCATCGATGCCATCGGCGAAGTGGAATATATCATCGGCAAGCAACCCCCAGTTCCCACCCTCAGCCCCGCGGAAACCCAGAACCGCTTTCAGTTGGTCTTCAAACAGTTTGTCAGCGTATTCGCCCAACCAGAAACCCCCTTAACCATTTTTCTGGATGACTTGCAGTGGGCAGATGCCGGATCGCTGAAACTCCTGCAACTGCTTGCCAGCGACATGGATAGCCGCTATTTGCTGCTGGTGGGTGCCTATCGCGACAACGAAGTCAGCCCCACCCATCCACTAACGCGCGTAGTAGAAAAAATTGCCCAAAGACGCCAAATCGTTCGCGTTCCCGTAGGCAATTTGCAAATCGCCCACGTGGAAGAATTGCTCGCTACCATGTTGGATGCCCCCAACTCAGCCACGGAATCAGCGTATCGCGAACTGGCGGAACTATTGCATGCCAAAACCCAGGGCAATCCCTTCTACCTGCACCAGCTCATTCAAGCCTTGTACCAGCAAAACTTACTGGCATTTAACTTTAGCAAAGGTTGCTGGCAGTGGGATATTGTCCACATTCAAGCGGTGGGAATTTCCGATATTGGCATTGTAGAATTAATGGTGCGTCGGGTCCACCAATTGCCCCATAGTACCCAGGAAATTTTAAAACTAGCCGCTTGTATTGGTACTTGCTTTGATTTGGATATTTTAAGCGTGGTCTGCCAGAAATCCGTGCAAACCGCTGCCCGGGATTTGTGGTATGCCATCGAAGAAGGCTTGGTTTTGCCCGCCAACAACGCCCCCAGCCAGACCAGCAACGGCAATACCGCTACTTTGGTGGGTGGTGGTGACGGTCAAGGATCGAGCTACCGATTTTTGCACGATCGCGTGCAGCAGGCAGCTTATTCGTTAATTCCCGAACCGCAAAAACGCAATACGCACCTGCAAATTGGTAGATTGTTAAAACAGAATATCACCCGCGATCGCTTGGAAGGGCAAATTTTTGATATTGTCAACCAATTAATTTGTGGGGTCGATCTAATCGAAGATCTTGAAGAACGCTGCGAACTGGCGCAACTCAACCTGATTGCCATTCGCAAAGCCAAAGCCGCCACCGCCTACGAAACAGCTCACCGCTACCTCAATGTAGCATTGCAGCTGCTGCCAGAAAACGCTTGGCAAGAAAATTATCAACTTACCTTGGATTTGTATCTGGAAGGGGTAGAAGTTGAATCGATCAACAACGAAAGCGATCGCGCCCAGTACCTTGCTCAAGATATTCGTCGAAACGCCAAAGACCTACTCGACCTAATCAAAGTTTACGAAATCGAGGTACAATACCTGATTTCCCAAAACCAAATGGGAGAAGCCATCGACCTCGCCTTAGAAGCCCTCTCCCTGTTAGGCATTTCCCTTCCCCAAGACCCCCAACAGCTAGCAACCGCCACCGAACAGCTTTCAGTAGAACTTTCCCCGTGGCGAGGCGACAAAATTGGCGAACTGGAAAACCTCCCCACCATGAGTGACCCCTATCGCTACGCCGCCTTGCGGATGCTGGTCACCGTCACGCCGCCGGTGTTCATTGGTCGCCCCAGCTTGTTCCCTATTGTCGCCCTTTCCATGGTGGATTTGTGCGTCAAAGGAGGTAATTCCGACTTAGCTGCCTATGCCTACGTGGAATATAGCTTGCTGTTTGTGGGTGTCGGCGGCGATGTGGCATCGGGATATCAGTTCGGTCGTTTGGCACTGTTGCTGTTAGAAAAATACCACGCCACCGGCGTCAAAGGGCAAGTTTATTTAGTCTTTAATTTCTTCGTTCGTCACTGGAAAGAACACATTCGTTCTACCATCGACCCCCTATTGGAAGCCTGGCAAAGTAGTTTGGAAGTTGGCGATGTGGAATATGCTTGCTATGCCGCTTGCTTTTACTGCGGCTATTTGTTTTTAAGCGGCGAAAATTTAGATACGGTCAGGCAAAAACACGCCCAATATCTGGAATTTCTGCAAAAATTCCAGCGGGAATTTCAATATTTTTACGCCAAAATTTGGTACCAACTGACCTTGAAATTGCAGGGAGAAACCGCCGAGATTTCCGCCAGCTTGAGTAGCGAAGATTTCAACGAAGACGATATGGCGATTTTCCTCCAGGAAAGCAACAACCACATGTCGGTGTTTTCCCTGTATTTGGCACAGACCATTCTGGCGTATATTATGAAAGATTATCGCCGGGCTGTGGTGTGGGCAGAACGGGGTATGGGTTACGAAAATATTTTGGTGGGCATGATGCATGTTGCCCAAATCAATTTTTACTATTCTTTGGCACTATTGGGAGAGTATCCCACCCAGCAAGCCCAGGTTCCCCAAGAAATTCTCGAGCTGGTGGAGAATAACCAACAAAAGCTCCGCAATTGGTGCGAACACAGTCGCAGCAACTACCAGCATAAATTTCATTTGGTGGAAGCAGAAAAAGCCCGGGTATTGGGGAATTATTTAGAGGCGATGGAATACTACGATCGCGCCATTGCCGGGGCAAGGGAACAAAATTTTATAAACGAAGAAGCGATCGCATACGAACGGGCAGGAGAATTTTATCTAGACTTGGGCAGGCAAGAAATTGCCCAAACGTATCTCAACAAAACCCATTTTTGCTATTGCTGTTGGGGGGCAACCGCCAAGGTCAAAGATTTGGAATCGCGATATCCCCAATTTTGGTTGCGTCAAAATGGCGATGCCCGCAAAAATCGTTCCCTACACCGCCATACTAGTTCCACCACTGGTGCCAATTCCAAACTACTGGATGTCACCGCCACTATCGATGCTTCCCAAGCCCTATCGGAAGAAATCGTTCTCGATCGATTGCTGCAGAAATTGATGAACATTGCCATCGCTAATTCCGGGGCGCAGAAAGGGATATTTTTAAGTTTGGAAAACGAACGCTGGCTGGTGGAAATTCAAGGGAGTTTGCAGGAGAATGAAATTAAAATGCAGCGATCGCTTTGTTTTTTGGCAGAACAGCAAAACGACATTCTGGCGATCGCAGCAGCCAACTACGTACAGCGTACCAGAAAATATCTTGCCATCGAAGATGCTACCCAAGACGAACGCCTCGCCAGCGATCCTTACGTGGTTACCTACCAGCCGCGATCGATTTTATGCATGCCCATTATCCACCGCGGCAAGCTAACCGGTATTTTATATTTAGAAAACCACGATGTCGCCGGGGTCTTTTCCCGCGATCGCATTGCCACTTTACAAGTCTTAACCTCGCAAATTTCCATCTCCCTAGAAAACGCCCGCCTCTACCAACAGCTAGAAGAATATTCCCGCAATTTAGAACGCAAAGTTGAAGCACGCACCGCCGAACTAGAAGTTGCCAAAGAACAAGCCGACGCCGCCAACCAAGCCAAAAGCGAGTTTTTGACCAACATGAGTCACGAACTCAGAACCCCCCTCAACGGGATTTTGGGATACGCCCAAATTTTAGAAAATACCGAACAATACCAACCCACCGTTCGCCAACACGCCCGAATCATCAACGAATGCGGTTCCCACCTGCTGACCCTCATCAACGACATTCTCGATCTGTCGAAAGTAGAAGCCCACAAACTTACCCTTGCCCCCGGGGAATGCCACTTATCTGCCTTTATCAACGGGGTGGTAGAAATGTGTCGCATCAAAGCCCAACAAAAACATATCGACCTATTTTACCAAAGCCATCCGGATTTGCCAGCCGCAGTGCGAGTAGATGAGAAACGACTGCGACAAGTTTTGGTGAACTTGTTGGGCAACGCCGTGAAGTTTACGCAAGCAGGAACCGTGACTTTGACCCTTTTTCTGTTAGAAACATCAGAAACCGCGGAATCTAGCCAAGCAACAATTCGCTTTCAAATCGAAGATACGGGAACCGGCATTTCCCCAGAAGCGATCGAACAAATCTTCCAACCCTTTGAACAAGTGGGAGAATCGCACCAAAAAGCCCAAGGAACCGGGTTGGGATTGCCTTTAAGCCAAAAAATTGTCGAAATGATGGATAGTAGCATCCATGTAGAAAGTCAGGTGGGTGTTGGCAGCCGCTTTTGGTTCGACCTCACCTTGCCGGTCTTGCCACCGGAAAATACCACCACCCCCACCTTAGAATTAAGCCATATCGTCGGATACGAAGGGAAAACCAAGCGATTGCTGGTGGTTGACGACCGTTGGGAAAATTGTGCCGTGTTTTCCAACTTGCTGAGTAGTTTGGGGTTTGAAGTATGGGAAGCACACAGTGGGGAGAGTGGCTGGCAGTATGCCCAGCAATTTTCGCCTCATTTGATTGTAGTGGATTTGTTCGAACTGGAATTTGACGGATTTGCTTTCCTAGCCAAAATTCGCCAAGACCCACAGTTAGCTGGCATTCCCGTTATTGTTTCTTCTGCTAGTGTATCCCAAAGCGATCGCGCCCGGAGTATGGAAGCAGGGGCTAGCGATTTTCTCCCCAAACCCGTCGTGCTTTCGCAATTGCTGCAACAGTTGCAAGAACACCTGCACTTGCAATGGATTTACAAAGAGAAAGCAGCAGCCGAACCCACACCTGCAGCCACAGAAAGCGAAGCCATAACCATGCCTCCCCTACAAGAACTTGCCAATTTGACTGACTTGGCGCGTCGGGGAAGTCTCAAACGAGTGCAAAAACAAGTGGAAGCATTGCAGCGACAGGATCCGGATTTGGCGGTCTTTGCTCGGAAAGTGGTAGAATTCTGCAACAACTTCCAGGAACAGGCGTTGTTGGCGTTTTTGGAATCTTGCCAAAACCGGGGATAATCCCCAGCAAAGCTCCGATTTTCGGGGTTTGCCAACTTCTACAACCCAAAGCGGGTCTCCTTTAGACGGTGTTCCCGACTTCCGGTTGCAGCCAACCATGGCTACACTTAAAAAAACGCCAAAAAACAACCAACCATAGAAAACGCCCAGGAGAAAATCGTAGGAACAATGACAGAAGTGACCAAAACTTCAGAAACCACAGGATTCCCAGAAAATCCCGAGTCTCAATCCTCGCAATCATCGCCAGAAAACCACCAACCCGGTGAAACCACCCAAACGCAAACCTCGCCAGAAACCCATCCATCTCAGGAGACACCCGTAACTTCCGAAACCGGCGAATCTCAAGAGACATCCGCAGACAAACCCCACATCCAAGAACCAGCGAAAATCAACCAATTTCGCTCTACTGGGGTGATTGTGGCTGCCTGGCGACCCAGCGAAGAAGACAGCCGCCGGGGTTTTCTGGTAACCCCCGATGGGTATGAGTTTCCCACATTTATCGCCAGCCCTTGGTGGCGACCCAAAGCCGCCAACCACAATGTCACCCTGCCTTGGAATGTGTGGGTGAAGACTACACCAGAGAATGGTTTGCGGTTTGAGTTGAAGGGGTATCTTTACAAACAACACGAGACGGAAAAATCCATTGCTTCTCCCGAAGAGTTAGAACGCGATCGTTTTTCCCTGCGCGGTCAGTTAAAATTTTGGAATACGGAAGAGGGAACCTTTGCCCTCACCATCCATCCCAACAAAGACGCCACTCGCAAATTCAAGCCTTTTTTCCTGCTAATTCAAGGGCAAATCGAAAATCCCAAAAAAGGTGCTTTTTGGGAAGTAGAAGCCACCCGCGAAGGTGACAAGTTGGTGGCGGTGGAGTCAAAAGAAGTGCTGCCCCCGCAGAAGAAAAAGAAAGGCAAACCCAAAGGCAAACCCAAAGGCAAATTCAAGGGCAAACCCAAACCCAAACCCAAACCCAAATCCCAGCAATCCAGCGAAAGCCCTTCGCCCTCTCCTTCACCCTCTCCCAGCGAATAGGGGATTCGTTCCACAGGTTGTACGAATGTAGGAAGTACATGCACTGGCTGTATTTAATTTTAGCGATCGCGTTAGAAGTCTGTGGCACCACCGCCATGAAATTTTCCCAAGGCTTCACGAAAGCCTTGCCCTCCCTATTGCTGTTCGTTTTTTACGGACTGGCTTTTACTTTGTTAACTCTGGCTTTAAAAAAAATAGAACTTAGCGTTGCTTATGCGATGTGGTCGGGATTGGGGACAGCACTGATTGCAATCGTGGGAATTTACTGGTTCCAAGAATCCATGACCTTGGTTAAGTTTCTTTCTCTGGTCGCGATCGTTGCTGGGGTCGTGGGGTTAAATGCTACCTCATCTCCCTAATCCCAGGATATTGCAGTTTTTGATAAAATTTTATCGAATCGATATGGATACGAACGCTGGTTGGTGCTGCTATGGGTAATGCAAGGGAAAGAGCTTTGGCAAAGATTCGAGCAGCCAAAGAGAAAAGATTAACAGAATTAGATTTCAATAACCATGAAAATAAGGAAAAATTAGCAGAAATTCCACCAGAAGTTTTTGGACTGGAATGGTTGGAAGGGTTAGATTTGAGCAGCAACCAGCTAACAGAAATACCGGAACCCATTACCCGCCTTTCCAAAACTGGCAACAAAGCAAGCCCCCCAGTAGGGTGGGCAATGCCCACCCTACAAATTTTATCATATTTCCTAGATTTGACCATTACAGAAAAATAGCGCGATCGCTTATA
>NZ_LNDC01000114.1 GCF_001870905.1 Geitlerinema sp. PCC 9228 | reverse complement strand
TGTATTAGAAACCGGTGAGTTTGGTTTGTTGGGAGAAGCTGTTGCCCCTGGTTTTGACTATCGCGATATGGAAATTGGCCAAGCCGAAAAATTTAATTTCTGGTTTCCCGATTTGTGGGCACAGCTGGATGCTTGTTTGCGGCATACGCGCGTTTCGGTTGAGGATATCATGGCACCGTGAGGCGTTAATATTGGGGAGAATGGAAGAAGAGGGCATAGGGACATGGAAGCATGGGGGTATGGGAGACAAAGATAAATTGCATTTCCATAATTTCCTAATCTCCTAATCTCCCCATCTCCCCATATCGGTACGCAATGCCCTCGTTAGAACATCGGGTGTGGGGTTAAGCGATACTGGGTTTAACAATTGCAGGAACAATGCGATCGCAAGCTAATCGCCCCCCTGCTAAATTCGGTGCCACTGGCCCCACTTGTAGGGCCGCATACCCTCCCATGAGAAACAGTTGACTTCCCGGAAGTCGTAAATGAGTATCGAGGACGGGTAAACCCTGAATAATTTTTGTGGGATAGGTGGCGAGAACATCCGCCATTAAGGGATTTTGGCTAATATCTAAAGTCGTCCCCGTTGCACACCAAATCCGATCGGCTTGCAAGTGTGACCCATCACTACATTTCACCAGCCATTGTTTCTCTTGCCATTGGGCGTGAACAATCTGACAATATTCATTAAGCAAAACTTGTCCCCGACGGGCTGCCCGTCGCAGTTGAAAGGCGACTTCAGGAGTCATTGACCCCCCATTTCGAGCGTCTTGAATTTGTTGCCACCTGGAAAACTCGTCTAACTCGGCCTGAAAGGATTTGAGATATTTAGGCCCCAACCAACCGGGATCGGCATCAAATAATTTTTCTTGCAGCGATCGCCGAATCAATAAAGTCGCGATCGCCCCCCGTCTGGCCACCCCCAAAGCCAAATGACCGCTACTCAACCCACCCCCAACAATCAAAATCCGTTCTCCTGGTTGTACATTAGCCTGGGATAAATCCACCCTAGTCCCATGCACCAGTCGGTCTGGGGGATACCCTCCCTGTAGGGATTGCACCCAGTCAGGAAACCGAGGCACACCTCCCCCCGTCGCCAAAACCACACGACGGGCCAAACAAGATTGACCATCCTGCAAAACAAGCTGGAAGCGAGGCCGCCGAGGTTGCACGGGAATAATACGGCACACTTGCCCCGGATAGACACAAGGGGCCAAATTCCAACGCTGTATGACTTCCCCACAAAAATCATTAAATAAGTTCGTCCCAGGCAAATCGTAAGGGGGAAATAACTCTTGGGGACGGTTTTCAGCAAACCCCCGTAAAGCGTAGGGATTGGGGTGGGGATGATGGACGGCGGGCGATCGCAAATGTTCGATCTCTTGAGCCTGCATTTGCCATTGCCACCGACGCAACCATGTTCCGCTTGCGTCGAATACCCGCAAACGATGGCGCAATTTAGCCCGTTTCTGGAACAGATGAGTCACAAGGGTTAAGGCTTGCGGCCCAGAACCCACAATAGCGAGATCGAGGTGTTTAGGGAGAGAGGATGCAGTCATCATTGACAGAATCAAAACCTTGTAAATAGAATGATAATCATTATCATAACAAAGTCATTCATGGTCACTCAATCTCCCGATTCTTCAGACCCCCTAACCCCAATGCCCAATAACCCACAACGTCCCCGTCGTCTGCGTCGCACCGCAACCCACAGACGGATGGTACGCGAAACCGTTTTAACCGTAGATGACCTCATCTATCCCCTCTTCGTCATGGAAGGAGAAGGGCAAAAAGAAGAAATCCCCTCCATGCCCGGTTGTTATCGCTTCTCCCTCGACACTTTGCTCGAAGAAATTCACGAACTGTCCCGTTTAGGGATTGGCAGTATCGCCCTTTTCCCGAAAATTCCCGCCCACCAGAAAGATAATGAAGGCACAGAAAGCTATAATCCCAATGGGTTGATTCCCCGCACCATCCGCGCCATCAAACAGCAATATCCTCACCTTTTGCTCATCACCGACGTAGCCCTCGATCCTTATAGTTCTCAAGGCCATGATGGTATTGTGCGAGACGGTAACATTCTCAACGACGAAACCGTTGCCGTATTGGTCAAACAAGCCCTCACCCAAGCCGAAGCCGGGGCGGATTGGGTAGCCCCTTCAGACATGATGGATGGTCGCGTTGGGGCAATTCGCCAAGCCTTAGATGCAGAAGGCTGGATTAATGTGGCGATTCTTGCCTATTCTGCGAAATATGCTTCTGCCTACTATGGGCCTTTTCGAGATGCCTTAAATTCTAGTCCCCAATTTGGAGATAAAAAGACTTATCAGATGGATGCGGCCAACGGCAGAGAAGCCTTAAAAGAAGTCGCCCTCGACATTGGGGAAGGGGCCGATCTCGTTATGGTGAAACCAGCATTGGCTTATCTGGATATAATCCACCGCATTAAACAAAAAACCCAACTTCTTGTCACGGCTTATAACGTGAGTGGTGAGTATGCCATGATTAAAGCTGCCGCCCAACAAGGTTGGATTGATGAGAAAAATGTTGTTTTGGAGAGTTTGACCAGTATGAAACGGGCTGGGGCGGATTTGATTGTGACTTATTTTGCGAAATCGGCTGCGGGTTGGTTATCAGTTGCTGATTAATCTAGCCTTTCGCAAAATGAACTGTAAGACCGTCTCTGGGTGAGCGAGAATATCGGCTCTTCCTTCCATCCCGGCTTGTAATACCATTTCTGAAAAATAACGATTGTATGGAATTGGCCAATTGCCCTGGTAGGGGCGCTCACGCGTTGCGCCGCTACAAAAATGCCTCTATTATCTCTTGCAGATTATTAAGGAAATGGTATTAGCTCTATGAATAAATTTGACTGGATGGAACGTCTTTCCCTCCTCGAACATTTGGAAGGCGGTTATTTTGTAGAAAATTATCGTTCCCCAACATCGATGGGCACGAACCGCGAAGGCAAGGAACGTGCCGTGCTTACTTCAATTTATTATATGTTAACCGACGATCGTCCCATCGATCGCTTTCACAAAAATCAATCCGATATC